>NZ_JABCPZ010000429.1 GCF_013283785.1 Nonomuraea antri | reverse complement strand
ACCGTTCCCGGTCCCGATCCTGAGCCCGGTGCTGGATTCGGCATCGCGCCCGGGCCCGATGCCGGACGGGCTGGCGAGGCGGCTGCCGAGGACGAACCGCGCGCCGCGCCGTGCCGCCTCCTCCCGCGCCGTGAGCGCCGCCACGCTGCTGCACGTGCTGGCTCCGGTGGCGCGCCGCCACGACGGGCGTACCGTGCTGGTCGGCGACGCGGCCCACCCGGTCGGCGCCGGGCAGGGCGCGTCGATGGCACTCGAGGACGCCATCGCGCTGGCCCGGGAACTGGCCGCCGCCGCGTCCGTCCCCGCGGCCCTGGCCTCGTTCGACCGGCTGCGCCACGACCGTACGGGCAAGCTCGCCAAGTCCGCGGCCGCCAACCGGGACGCCAAGACCGCCGGCCCGGTCGCGGCCCGGCTGCGGGAGATCATGATGCCGTTCTTCTTCAACCGCTTCTACGAGAAGGCCACCGGCTGGCTGTACGACCACAACCCGGGGACGCTGCCCGAGCCCCACCACTCACCGCAACCTTCGACAACCCGGCGCTGACATCCGCCGGCGCGGCCTCGCCCATCGCCGCCCTGGCATCCAGGCCTCCTGGCGAACACCGTCACCCATCCGCGCCACCGCCATTCGAACGGCGCGCCGCCGCCGACCAGCTCCGTGAACGCCGTCCGCAGCGGGCGCCTGCCGCGCACGCGGCCACATCGGCCTGTACAACAGGCCCGGCCCTCACCACGCCCGCCCGAGGGGACCGGGGGCGGGGCCGTGATCGGCGTCCTGCCCACGACGCTCATCAGCGGGAACTTCCCCGCCGTCTACAAGGACTGTGAAGACGGACGCCACCCACCGGCGGCCCGGACACCGTGCACGTGTGGCCGATCAAGCGCCTGCGACCCACGTGACGTTCAGGCGAACCAGTCCAGATGCTCGCCGTGCGGGCCGGTGTAGGCGATCGGACGTCCGTCCAGGGCGAGCGCGAACACCGTCCGCCCGGCGGGAGCCGCCCACGGCAGCGCCTCGCGCACGCCGGGCACCACCCCGGGGGACTCGTTGGAGATCCAGTGCCCCGGCAGGTCACGCACGGCCGCGGCGAACGACGCCCGCTGCGCGGCGGGCAGGTAGGCCAGCACCGCGCTGTGGAAGATGACCGGCGTGGCCCCGGCGGGGGCCTGGGCGACCAGGTCGCTGAGGACCTCGCCCAGATCGTCCCGCAGATCGCCGCGCACCAGTCGTGGCGGGTCCTCGCGGGCGAGGCCGACCGCCGCCCGCAGCCGGGCCAGCCGTTCGTCCTGGCCAGGCCAGATGAGGCACTCCAGCCAGCGCATGTCGGCCTCGTCACGGACGTCCAGCGGGTTGAGATCCACGCCCGCCCGCCAGGCGACGACGGGCGGACGGGCCGGGAACGGCACCGGGCCGCTCGTCCGGCACGCCAGGCTCACCGGGCCGGCGCCGATCGCGGGACGGTCGGCGTACAGGTAGCGGTAGCGGTCGGGGAACAGGCACAGCCCGGCCGAGGCGCCGACCTCGATCAGGGCCAGCGGCTGCGGCAGTGACGCCAGAAGCGGCATGAGCGTGGCGCAGCGGCCGGCCTCGTTGGTCTGCGTCAGGCGCGCGAGCATGACGGCGCTCAGCCGCTCCCACTCGGCTATCGCCCAGCTGGGGAAGGCCCGGGCGTCGCCGATCGGGCCGCCGAGCAGGCGTGCGGCGGCCAGCAGCAGGTTGGGCTGGCGCTTGGGCTCGGGCAGGCGATCGATCAGTTCCAGCAGCCGCCGCTCACTGGCGACGCGGCGCGCCAGCCGCTCGTAGACGGGCGAGTGGCCGCGCGCCTCGGTGTCGGCGAAGCCGCGGAAACGCTGTGCGGTGTCCATCCCTTGATCGTCAGCCTGGCGGGGCGCGAAACCCAGAGCCGATGCGGTGAAGTCCGCAATCTCACACCGGGCACGCGAGCCGGCGACGTGCGCGCAGGCGGGCGGCGATGGTGATCCCGACGCCGCCGCCCCGATTCCGCGCAACCACTTTCGTACGGCCAGTCGGATGGCGCGGCCAGTTTCGTGCGGCCGGGACGGCGGCACAGGTAAGGACTGCACAGAAACCAGCGGCGCAGGAACCGCGGGGCCGGAACCGCGGGACCGGTCAGGCTCAGGTGGGGGCGGGCATCGGGGTCGCGTGCACGGCCAGCCGGTCGAGGGAGACCTCCAGCACCCCGGCCAGCGCCGCGATCGTGAAGAACGCCGGCGTAGCGATCCGGCCCGTCTCGATCTTGCGCAGCGTCTCGGCCGACATGCCGGCCGCCGCGGCGACCTCGACGATGCTGCGCTCGCCACGCGCCTGACGCAGCAACGCGCCGAGCTGCTCGCCGCGCAGCCGCTCCTCAGGTGTCAGGGGAGGTCGGACCATGGGCCCCACTCTATACCCAGCGATACAAATACCGGTATTTCTATCGTCACCAGCAGAGCCGCGCGACCACCCAGACGTCCCCGGGAAACTGTCGCAGCGCTCTTCTACCGTGGAGGCCATGGACGACCACATCCTGATCACCGGCGCCCGCGTGAACAACCTCAAGAACCTCACCGTGCGCATCCCCAAGAACCGGCTCGTCGTCTTCACCGGCGTCTCAGGATCAGGCAAATCGTCCATCGTCTTCGACACCGTCGCCGTCGAATCCCAGCGCCAGCTCAACGAGACCTACACCTGGTTCATCCGCAACCGCCTGCCCAAATACGAGAAACCCGAAGCCGACTCCATCGACAACCTCGGCCCCGCCCTCGTCGTCGACCAGAAACCCGTCGGCGGCAGCTCCCGCTCCACCGTCGGCACCATGACCGACATCATGCCCATCATCCGCGTGCTGTTCTCCCGCTACGGCACCCCCAGCGCCGGCTACTCCTTCGCCTACTCCTTCAACGACCCCCAAGGCATGTGCGGCACCTGCGACGGCCTCGGCCGCGCCATCCGCCTCGACCTCGACGCCTTCCTCGACCCCGCCAAATCCCTCGACGACGGCGCCATCCGCTTCCCCCTGTTCGGCGTCGGCACCTGGCAATGGCAGATCTACGCCCGCTCCGGCACCTTCGACCCCGCCAAACCCCTGCGCGACTACACCCCGCGCGAACGCGAACTGTTCCTGCACGGCGGCGGCTTCAAAGTCGACGTCACCGGCAAGAACGGCACACTCAACAAAGTCGACTACGAAGGCGTCGCCGACCGCTTCACCCGCCTCTACCTCAAACGCGACCTCAGCGGCCTGTCCGAACGCAACCGCCGCGCCGTCCAGGCCGTCATCACCGAAGGCACCTGCCCCCTCTGCCACGGCGCCCGACTCAACCAGGCCGCCCTCGCCACCCGCATCGGCCCCCACACCATCGCCGACTACAGCGCCATGGAGGTCAGCGACCTCATCAACGTCCTGTCCACCCTCGACGACCCCGCCGCCGCCACCGTCGCCGCGGCCGCCGTCACCGCGCTCAGCCGCATCGAACGCATCGGCCTCGGCTACCTCACCCTCGACCGCGAAACCGCCACCCTGTCCGGCGGCGAGGGCCAGCGGCTCAAAACCGTCCGCCACCTCGGCTCCAGCCTCACCGGCATGACCTACATCTTCGACGAACCCAGCGCCGGCCTGCACCCCAGCGACGTCGGACGACTCAACGACCTCCTCCTGGCCCTGCGCGACAAAGGCAACACCGTCCTGGTCGTCGAACACGACCCCGACGTCATCACCATCGCCGACCACGTCATCGACCTCGGCCCCGGCGCGGGAACCCACGGCGGCGAGATCGTCTTCCAAGGCGGCGTCGCCGGCCTGACCCGCTCCGGCACCACCACCGGCCGCCACCTGCACCGCCGCACCCCACTCAAACCCCACCCCCGCAC
>NZ_JABCPZ010000428.1 GCF_013283785.1 Nonomuraea antri | reverse complement strand
ATCCACGCCCGCCGAGCACATGACCCGCCTCGTTTACGCCCTGCCCGGCGCCTGACCTGCCTCGCCCACGTACCTCTGGCACTTGAGCAACCCACCCACTCACGGAGCGCTTCCTCCGGAGGAGGCTCCTTGAACGCACGTGCCACAAGACACCGACACCCCGACAAAGACGCACACCCGATCGCCCACATCTCCCACGGGATGCACACTCACACGACACGCCTCCCGTGGGACACACCACACGCCTGTCCCCCCGTGCGACGCACCACACGCGCCGCGCCTTCCGTGAGACGCACACAGACGCGGCTCCCTGCGGGACGCACACTCAACGAACTGCGCCGACCTCAGACACACCTCAGCGAATCGCGCAGACCTCGGGACACCTCTGGGGATCGTGCCACCCGAAAGGTCCCCCGCCGGCCGACCAAACCCCCGGTATCCTAAGTTGGAAAACCGGACGGAGGGTGAGCCATGGCTGGCCGGGCCAGGGAATGTTCGATCGCCAACGCGCTGGCGGTGGTCGGCGAGCGGTGGAGCCTGCTCGCCATGCGCGAGATCATGCTCGGTGTACGCCGCTTCGACCAGATCGCCCGCAACACCGGAGCCAGCAGGGACATCCTCGCCACCCGCCTACGCAAACTGGTCGATGTGGGCCTGCTGGAACGCCGGCAGTACGAACTGCACCCGCCGCGCCACGAATACGTGCTCACCGAGGCCGGGCAGGCGTTGCACGCCGTCCTGCTCAACCTGATGGCCTGGGGCGACGAGTACGTGACCGAGGGCGAACCGCCCACCGTCTGGGAACACACCTGCGGCCACGTACTGCGTCCGCTCACCGTCTGCGCCCACTGCCGCGAGCCCGTGCACGCGGAGGACATGACGCTGGTACGCATCCACCAGCCCCACTGACCCACCCCCGCACCTCACCCACAGACCACGTTGGACGTAGGGTTTGCCCTACCTCGGGGATGCCTGTGAGCAGGGTCGTTCCGGAGAAGTGCGGCTCGTAGCGTTCTCTGCATGACATCCCTCGCCCGTCGCCTCTCCCGCGACACCCGCTACGTGCTCCTCGGCTTCCCCCTCGCCGTGATCGCCTTCTGCCTGGTCGTCGCCGGAGTGGCGGCCGGGGTGGGCAGCGCGGTCGCCTTCGTCGGGCTGCTCATACTGGCCGGCACCGCCGCCGCGGCTCGTAACTTCGCCGACCTGGAACGGGCTGCGCTGCCCGGCATTCTCGGTCATCCGGTCGCGCGTCCGCCCTACGGCGAGGCGCCCGAGGGGGCGAGCTGGTTCCGCCGGACGATGACCCCGGTGGCCTCCGCCCAGGCCTGGGTGGACCTGCTGTACGCGATCATCGCCTTCCCGATCGCGCTGGCGTCCTTCGTCTTCACCGTGGTGTGGTGGGCGGTGGCGATCGCCGGGCTGGCGTTCCCTGTCTACGGGTGGTTCATCGCCTCCATCCCGGGGACGCTCGATCACGGGCTGCCCGCGCTTCTCGGGCTGCCGCAGGACGTGGTGACGTTCGTGGCGCTCAACACCGTGGTGGGGGTGCTGTTCGCGGTGACGCTGCTGCCGGTGGTGCGGGGTGCGGCGCTGATCAAGGCGACGGTGGCGCAGGTGCTGCTGACCCGGGCGGACTACTCGCAGTCCCCCGACCGCCGCCGCCCGATGGTGTCCACGTACGCGGCCATGAGGTGAGCCTCCGCAGCACACACGCCGAAGCTGGACGCGCCGAGTGCGCGTCCAGCGCCATGCGTGCCCACCATCGCCATGAGCGACCATCGCCATGAGAGCCCGCCGTGATGCGAAACCGCCACCGCCATGTACGCCCGTGGTGCGACGCCGCTTGATGTGCCCCGCGGCCTTGATGCGCCCCGCGGGCGAGGCCGCTTAGATGCACCTATGTTCATGCACCCCGTGGCGTAACGCCCACCGGATGACGCCCCCGCTCTAACACACGCTGGCTGGATGCGACCTCGGCCCGACGCTCACTCACTGAATCCCCCGGCCCAACGCACGGAGACCGGATGCGACTCGGCCCGACGCCCGCAGGCCGGACCCGCCCCCGGCCCAATGCTCGCTGGCCGCACGCGGCACCGGCCCGATGTTCGCTAGATGTGCCTCCTGGTCAGACGCCTGCCGGATACGTCCCTGGCGCGACACCTGCTGGACGCATTCCTGACGCGACGCCTGCTGGACGCGTCCGTCGTGCGGCGCCTGCTGGACGGGTCCGAGAATGCGGCGCCTGCTTGATGCACATGGAGTGCGGTGCCACGAGAAGCGCACGCATGAGGCGCGGCGCGGCACCACGAGGATGCGGACAAGGCCACCCCCGCCACCAATGGCACCATGCCGCCACGAATAGGCCGCCTCACCCAGGAAAGGGGCATGACGGGCTCCCGTCGGCCGATCTGGTGACAGGTCGGGTAGGTGGAAGCCTCGCAAATGCCGAAATATCCGGGTCTCGTGATAGATGGGCGGCAAGTGGTGCGGTGGTGGGCGGACCTCCCGATCGGCCGGGTCGTCCGGATCGAGGGCGCCCCGGCCGATCTGCTCGCCCTGACCATCGACCCGCTACCCGACGACGCCCCGGCCATCGTCACCTACGACGTCCCGCATGCCCGGTCCGCCGTCGACCTGGTCTCCTCCGCGCTGGCCGAGCTGGAACGGGTGGCGGTGGCGCTGTTCCCCGCCTGGTTGCCTGGCGCGAAGGGCATCGAGGGTCCGGGTGGCGCGAGCCTGCCGGCGGTGCGGACGCTGGCCCTGCGCAAGGCGTCCGGCGAGGACGACTTCGGCCCCTTCCTCGCCGAGCTGGCCGAACGGGCGGTGGCGGGCGGGGCGCGCCGGGCGAGCCCGTTCCCGCCCGAGCTGCGGGTCGCCGGGCTGGCCAGGGTGCTGGCCATGAGCTACGGCCGGGCCCGCGCCGCCCTGCTGGTGAACGTGCCGGACAACCTGCCGCCGGACGGCTGGGAGGTCCTGCTCGGGGCGTGCGACTGGCTGGCGCGACGGGGCGGGTTCGGCATCTGGCTGACCGGCGCATCCCCGGCGGTGTCACCAACCACGGGGCCAGCCGCGCCACCAGGTGGCCTGGTCGGAGGCGCGGCGGGTGACGCGGCCCGTAACGAGTTCGGTGGCAGGCCTGGTAACGCGGCTCGTGGCGCGTTCGGCGGCAGGCTTGGTGACACGGCTCGTGGCGCGTTCGGCGGCAGGCTTGGTGACACGGCCCGTGGCGCGTTCGGCGGCAGGCTTGGTGACACGACAAGCGGCTCGGCTGGTGGCGAGGCTGGTGACTCCGCCCGTGGCACGTTCGGTGGCGGGCCCGGTGATGCGACGTGCGGCCCGGTCGGCGGTGCGGGGGGTGAAGGGGCTGATGGCACTGCTGATGGTGCCGATGGTGGCACGGTTGGTGGCGCAGCTCGTGGTGACGCCGGTCGCGCAGCTGGTCGCGGGGCCGATGGCGCGAGTGGTGGGGCGCCCCGCGATGCGATCGGAGGCGTGCCCGGTGGCCTGACTGGCGATGCCGCCGACCGCGCGGCTCGCGATGCGGCTGGTCGCGGGGCCGATGGCGCGGGTGGCGGGGCACCTCCCGATGCGATCAGCGGCGGGCGCGATCGCCCAGCTAGTGATGCCGCCGGTCGCGGGCCCGACCGCGCGAGTGGTGAGGCACCCCGCGATGCGGCTGGCCGCGGGACCGACAGCGCCAGTGGCAGCGTGCCCCGCGATGCGATCGGTGACGTGCGCGGTGGCCCGGCTGGCGATGCCGCCGACCGCGCGGCTGGTCGCGGGGCCGACAGCGCGAGTGGCGGCACGCCCCGCGATTCGATCGGCGGTGTACCCGGTCGCCTGACTGGCGATGCCGCCAATGGCATGGCCGGTGATGCAGCCACTGGTGGTG
>NZ_JABCPZ010000427.1 GCF_013283785.1 Nonomuraea antri | reverse complement strand
CCGCACCCCTGCCCAGGAACGGCACCTTGAGCGCGTTGATCCGCCCGCCCAGCACCCCGAGCAGCGCGGGCACCAGCGTCACGGACGTCAGCACGGCCATCACCACGGAGATCCCGGTGATCCAGCCGAGCGTCTGCAGCAGCGGGAACCCGCCGAGCACCAGGGCGCTCAACGCGATGATCACCGTGCCGCCGGCGAACACCACGGCGCCGCCCGAGCTCGCCACGGTGCGCCGGACCGACTCGACCACCGGCACCCCGCCGGCGAGCAGCCGGCGGTAACGCGACAGCAGGAACAACGCGTAGTCGATGCCGACGCCCAGGCCGATCATCGTGGCCATGATGCCCGCCTGTTTCGGTACGTCGACGACGTGCCCGAGCAGGCCGATCACGCCGAGCCCGGCCGCGACGCTGACCAGCGCGGTGAAGATCGGCACCAGCGCGGCGACCAGCGTGCCGAACGCGAACACCAGCACCACCAGCGCGCAGAGCACGCCGATGACCTCGCTCGGGCCGGTCTTGATCTCCTTGTCGGCGGGCGTGGAGCTGTCGGCCGCCACCACCTCGACGCCGAGCGCCCGCGCCGGGCCGGCCGCCTTGGACAGCGCCTGCGTGGTCTCGGCGACCTTGGTGGTGTCGTGCCCCGCCAGCTTGACGGTGATGAGCCCGATCTGCAAGTTCGAGGAGATCCCGCCCCGCCGGTAGGGCGAGTCCACCTGCACGACGTGCGGCATCTTCCTGAGGTTGTCCATCGACCGCTCGACGGCCGCCCGGCGCCGGACCGAGGTGAGCGGGATCTCCGGCGAATAGAGCACGAGCTGGACGGTGCCGGCCGTGCCGTAACCGGGGCCGAACCCGGAACGCATCAGGTCGTGCGCCCGCTGCGCGTCGGTTCCCGGAATGGTCACGTCGTTGCTGACCGGGGCGCCGAGCGCGACGCTGCCGCCCATCAGGGCGG
This sequence comes from Nonomuraea antri, assembly GCF_013283785.1. GTDB lineage: Bacteria > Actinomycetota > Actinomycetes > Streptosporangiales > Streptosporangiaceae > Nonomuraea > Nonomuraea antri. Next base: position 2,935 of record NZ_JABCPZ010000427.1, on the reverse strand, counting down.
CCGCCGCGACCACCCATAACGCCAGGACGATCCGTCCGTGCCGGGCGCACCAACCGCCCAGCCGGCCAAGAAAACGCGTCATTCGCTGTCCCTCATTCGACGGCCGTTCTGTACGGTCGTACAGGATTACGATAAAACGGGGAAATATCGGAAGGCTGTAGCGAACGTGGAAATGAGATGATGACCACAGCCGACGACACCCGCACCCGGATCCTGGCCGCCGCCAGAGAGCTGTTCGCCGAGCGCGGCTACGCGGCCACGTCCCTGTCGGACATCGCGGCCGCCGTCGGGCTGACCAAGACCGCCGTGGCCTACCACTTCCACCCCAAGGACCGCCTGGCCGCCGAACTGATCGCGCCGGCCGCCGACGACATGCTCGACCTGCTCGGCGCCGACTTCGACGGCGACAGGCAGGCGTTCGTCGCGGCGCTCGTCGCGTTCGTGGTCCGCCATCGGGCGGTGTTGCGCCTGGTCATGGAGGACATCGGCGGGGCCGACAACGCGCCGCCCGGCTCTCCCGGCGAGGCCATCAGGACCTTCCGCGACGAGATCTTCGCCAGGCTCGCCGGTCCGAGCCCCGGCCCGGAGGCCAGGCTCGGGGGCTGGGCGCTGCTGGGGGCGTTGCAGTGGGGCGTCGTGCAGACCATGGACCTGCCACAGGAGCAGGTACGCTCGGTCCTGCTCGGGATCGCCCAAGGCGTCATGAGCGGGAATCATCCAGGTCAGGCAGCTGTGGAGGCGCAATGGTGACGCTCGCCGTCGCGGGCGCGGGTTCGCGTGGCACGTCCTACGCCCGCCATGCCGTCGAGTCGGGGCGGGCCACGGTGGTGGCGGTCGCCGACCCGCTGCCCGGCCGCCGCGCCGGGTTCCCCGGGGCCGAGCAGTACGCGGACTGGCGCGAGCTGGCGGCGCTCCCCCGCCGGGCGGACGCCGTGATCATCGCCACCCAGGACCGGGACCACGTCGAGCCCGCGGTGCGTTTCGCCGAACTCGGCTACCACATCCTGCTGGAGAAGCCGATGGCCGTCGCCGAGGACGACTGCCGCGCGATCGTGGCCGCCGCCGACCGCTCCGGCTCCGTGTTCGCGGTCTGCCACGTGCTGCGCTACACGCCCTACACCCGGACGTTGAAGTCGCTGCTCGACGCGGGCCGGATCGGCGAGATCGTCAGCGTCCAGCACCTGGAGCCGGTCGGCTGGTGGCACCAGGCGCACTCCTACGTCCGCGGCAACTGGCGCAGGACGGACGAATCCACCTTCATGCTCCTGGCCAAGTCCTGCCACGACCTCGACTGGCTGGTGCACGTGACCGGCAGGCAGGTCAGGCGGGTCTCGTCGTTCGGCGGGCGCAAGCACTTCCGCCCGGAGAACCGCCCTGACGGCGCGGCCGAGCGCTGCCTGGACTGCGCGGTGGAGGCGGGCTGCCCGTACTCGGCCAAACGCATCTACCTGCCGCTGGCCGGGCGCGAGGCGTGGCCGCTGTCGGTCATCACCGACGACGTCTCCGAGGCGGGCGTGCTGGCCGCGCTGCGCACCGGCCCGTACGGCCGCTGCGTGTACGCCTGCGACAACGACGTGGTCGACCACCAGGTGGTGAACCTGGAGTTCGACGACGGGGCCACCGCCTCGTTCACGATGACCGGTTTCACCCCGTCCGCGCACCGCCAGACCCGGATCTTCGGCACCCACGGCTCGATCGAGGGCGACGGCGACCGGCTGATCGTGCACGACTTCGTGACCCGCGAGATCGAGACCGTCGACACCCGTCCCACGGGCGACTCGACGGCCGGCGGCGGGCACGGCGGCGGCGACGCCGGGCTGGTGCGGGCGTTCCTGGACGCCGTCGCCACCGGGGACCGCGCCCCGATCCTGTCGTCGCCGGGCGAGAGCCTGCACAGCCACCTCATCGCCTGGGCCGCCGAACGCTCCAGGCTCACCGGCGAGGTCATCACCCTGGCCTGAGGGGTTACGGCACCTCCCCGGCCGGGGGCTTGACGGTCTGGGTGGGCTCGGCGGGGTCGGGGCCGGTCTGTCCGGCCACGCCGACCACGATGCCCACCGAGACGTTCGGCCCGGCGCAGGTCCCGGCCGGGACACTCTGGCTGAGCACCATGTCCACCAGCGACTCGTCCTCGACGACCTGACCCTTGACCCGGACGCCGAGGCCGGCGGCCGACAGCGCGGTGCGCGCGTCGGCCTGCGCGCGGCCCACCACGGCCGGTACGGCGACGCCGTGCCTGGCCAGGACCAGCGCCACTGGGGTGCCGCCGGGGACGCGCCGCCCGGCCTGCGGGCGGGTGTCGAGCACCTGGCCGTCGGGCTGCGTCGAGCAGGCGCGGCTGATCGGTCCTGCGGCCAGCCCGGCGGCGGTCAGCGCGGACTCGGCGGCCTTGCGCCGCATCCCGGCCAGGGCGGGCACCGGCAGTCCGGCGGAGACCTGCAGCGTGACCTTGGCGCCCTTGGCCACGTTCGCGCCGCCGGCCGGGCGGCTGCCGAGCACCTGGTCGATCCGCTGCGGCGAGTCGACCTTGCTGACCGCCCCGGCCAGCAGCCCGGCGGCCTTGATCGCCTTGATCGCCGCCGCCCGGTCCAGCCCGACCAGGGTGGGCACCTGGATGCCCGCGGGCGGCCTGGCCACCACCGGCGGGTCGGCGGTGGGCTTGCGTTCCTGCGCGGTGCTCCTGGCCTTGGTCGGCGCCGACTTCTCCGGTTTCGACCTGGGCACCCCTTGACCGGACGGCGCGGCGGTCACGGTCGGCCAGGCCGCCGACGTGCCGCCCTGGCGCAGCGTCGGGATGATCACGATGAGCACGACGGCGGCGGTCACCAGCAGCGCGGCCAGAGCGGCGATCACGCCCCGGCTCCAGGCGAGCCTGCGCTCCTGCGCCGACGGCTCCCGCCGTACCTCGCCCCCCGGACCCACCGGCCCACTGCCC
>NZ_JABCPZ010000426.1 GCF_013283785.1 Nonomuraea antri | reverse complement strand
GCCGGGGACGTGGGCGCCGGGGACGTGGGCGTGGTGGCCTTGCAGGTCACCTGGTAGACGGCGCGGGCCGAGTCGTAACCGGCGCCGAGGATCCGGATCGCCTTCCAGCCGCTGCTGCTGCTGCCCACGGCCAGCGGCAGCGTGACCTGCCTGCTGCGCGGGCCGTCGGCGGGGAAGGAGAGCGTCTCGGGCCGGCCCTCGCCGGTGACGCTGTCGATCCACTGGTAGGCGACGCGGGCCGGGGTGCGCGACACCTGGACGGTCCCGGTGAACGTCACCGTCGTCGGGCAGGCGCCGTTGTGCGTGGCCGGGGAGACGTCCACGTCGGCCGCGGCGACCAGCGGGCGGCTCGGCTGGGCGGGCAGCGGGTGCGAGGCGTCCCACACGTTGACGGCGCCGGCGCAGGTGACGCTGAAGCGGGCCTTGGCCGACAAGCGGCTCTTCTTGCCCAGGATCTCGACGGCCTGCCAGCCGGAGGTGTCGCGGTCGAACGTCTGGCGGTCCTTCACCACGATCTTGCGCGTGCCGTTCACCCGCAGGCTCTTGATGGCGCCCTTGCTGCCGTCGCCGCGTACCCAGCGGTACCGTACGGTGCCCTTGCCCTTGGCGGCCAGCACGGCGGAGAAGCCGACCGTGGTGGGGCAGTCGCCGTTCTGCTTGGCGGGGCTCGCCTTGACCCTGGCCACGGCCGCCGTCACGGCGGGGGCGGTCAGCGCGGGGACGGTCAGTGCGGGGGCGCTCGCGGCCGGGGCGGCGAGCGCGGGAGGTGCGGCCAGCAGCCCGCTGAGCATCACCGTGCCCAGCAGCAACGCTGTCCTGTTCATCGGGGGTCCCTTTCTAACACGCGAAAGCTCGGAACGAAGGAACCCATGATCGTGAGCCGGGCTTGGAAGGGGCTTGGATACCTCTTGTAACTCAACCACCAAGCGTCACAGGGTCGGGTCGTGGCCGCGCAGCATCATGCCCTGGCCGCGCGATCGGTGGACGTCGCCGACCGGCTGGTCACGCGGGTCGCGGAACTGCACCAGCAGCGTCGTACGGGCCTGGGCCGACCGGTTGACGCCCGAGCCGTGCACGGTGAGGTAGCTGAAGAACACCACGTCGCCGGCCTCGGCCTCGACCGGCACCGCCGACTCCAGCGGCCACTCGGCCGGCGGCAGGTGCCAGCCGCCCGCCTCGACGTGCGGCAGCGGCCCGCGCCTGTGACTGCCCGGCACCATGCGCAGGCAGCCCTTCTCCTCGGGCGCGTCGTCGAAGTGGAAGACGGCCGCGCCGAGGGTGTGCCTGGTGTGCGGGAAGTGGGCGGCGTCCTGGTGCATCGGGAACGGCGAGCCCTTCTCGGCCGGCTTGACGAAGACCTTGGTGTGGTGCAGCTGCACGTTCTCGGTGCCCAGCAGCGCCGCGGCCACCTCGGTGAACCGCTCGTCCACCAGCAGGCGGGCGAAGGCCGCGCAGTAGTACTGCACGTCGTGGCAGTGCCGCAGCTCGGTCGCGGCGCCGCCGCTCATCGCCCTGGCGCTGCCCCAGGTCGGGTCGGACGGACGTAACCGGCCGATGAGCGCGTGGCACTCCCGCCGGTACGCCTCCGCCTCGTCCTTGCTGAGCAGGCCCTTCACCAGGAGATAGCCGTTGTCCCGGTAGAACTCGGTGCACGCCGCGTCGACCATGCCGTCCTCCCGCGCTCGGTTGCCTGTGTCATGCCCGCGATCGACGTCGGCGTAGACGTGCGTTCCGGCATCGGTCTCCTTCATCGCTTTCCGGACCGGGGCGGTCACGATCGGGTGCCGCGACCTGACCGCGGCCGGTTGCCCTGAGCTGTGACCCTCGACCGGCGTTGCGCAACGCCGGGACGGGCGCCGCCGTCCGCCACTACGGTCAAGGAACCGGCACGCCAAGGTAGATCAACGGCCGGGTACGATGCCGTCCAGCGTAGTTACTCGCGGGTAGGAGGAGTCATGCCCACGCTCGACCGCAAGGACGACGTCTTCGTCCTCGACCTCGGCGACACCGAGAACCGCTTCCACCCCGACTGGGTCACCACCGTCAACACGCTGCTGGACGAGGTGGAGAAGGCCGAGGGCCCGCGCGCCCTGGTGGTGTCGGCCACGGGCAAGTACTTCTCCAACGGCCTGGACCTGGACTGGCTGTTCGCCCACACCGACCGGGCTGTCGACTACGTGGCCGACGTGCAGGAACTGCTGGCCCGGGTGCTGACGCTGCCGCTGGTGACGGTGGGGGCGTTGCAGGGGCACGCGTTCGCGGCCGGGGCCATGTTGTCACTGACCCTGGACTTCCGCGTGATGCGCGCCGACCGGGGCTACTGGTGCCTGCCCGAGGCGGACATCAATCTGCCGTTCTCGCCGGGGATGTCCGCGCTGATCCAGGCCCGGCTGCAGCCCAGGGTCGCGCACGAGGCCATGATCAGCGCCCGCCGCTACGGCGGTCACGACGCGCTGGCCGCCGGCATCGTGGACGCGACGGCCGATGAGGGCGGGGTGCGGGCGGCCGCCATCGACCTGGCCCGGCCGCACGCGCCCAAGGCGGGGCCGACGCTGGCCACGATCAAGACGCGGATGTACGGTCCGGTGCTCGCCGCCCTGCGCGACCGGGACGTCCCGCTCGGCTGACCACGAATCGGACGTCCTGCCGACTCTGGCCCGATGACTCGAGGGTCAGCCGGTCGTGATGCTTCCGCCGCTCCTGTCCGCGGTGGCGGCGGGCTCGGGATCGCCCGGGTCCGCCGCCGCCTCCCGCCGCCAGGGCAGGAGGGCGGCGGTCGCCACCAGCAGCACCCCGCCGACGCCGATCGCGGCCCTGGCGCCGATGAGAGCGGCCAGCCCGCCCCACAGCGCGGTGCCGGCGGCGGTGGCGGTGCGGGTGGAGATCGTCCAGGCGGTCAGGACGCGAGCGACCGTCCCGTCCTGGAGGCGCCGCAGCCGGTACGTGGCGAACACCGGGTTGAACACGCCCATGCAGGTGATCATCCCCAGCTCTACGGCCATCACCAGGAGCAGGCCGGGCAGCCCGGGTCCGACGAAGGCCAGCCCGGCCAGCCACACCGCCCGGGCGGCGCCGAAGCCGAGCAGGATCGGCCGCTGCCCGTACCTGGCGGCCAGCGGCCTGGCCAGCTTGGCGCCCAGGATGCCGCCGAGGCAGGGCACGCCGAACCCCAGGCCGTACTCCAGCGGGGTGAAGCCCAGGTCGTGCAGCATCAGGTACGCCAGCAGCGGCGCGGTCGCCATGATGAGCGCGTTGACCAGCACGGTGTTGGCGAACATGAGCCGCAGCCCTGGATCAGCGGCGATCATCCGCCAGCCCGCCCCGATCCCGGCCAGACGCGAGGCGGGGATGGGAGCCGCAGTGGGAGCCGGAGTGGGCGGCGCGGCCTCACGAGTGGTGACGGCCTCACAACCGGTGACGGTCTCGGGAGTGGTGATGGCGCGGATGCCAAGGGCGGACAGTACGTAGCTGACCGCGTCGAGCGTGATCGTGACGAACGGGCCGAGCAGTCCGATCAGCGCCCCGCCCGCCGGCGGTCCGATCGCCGTGGACACCCAGGTGACGGTCTCGAAGCGGCCGTTGGCCGTCACGAGGTGCCGCGGCGGGACGAGCGCCTTCAGATGCGCCCCGCTCGCCCCGATGAACACGATGTCGGCCAGCGCCATGACCACCGCCACGGCCAGCAGGTGCGGATAGCTCAGCACCCCGGCGGCGTGCGCGGCCGGTACGGTCGCCAGCGCGAGGAAGCGCACCAGGTCGGCCCGGATCATCAGCGGCCAGCCCTTGTCGCCCGGCCCGGACGTTGCGCCACACCTGCCAGATGATCCAGCCCGACACGGCGGCGAAGCCCGAGTAGAAGGCCGCGTGCCAGGGCGTGAAGAACGTCTCCAGCTCGGAAC
>NZ_JABCPZ010000425.1 GCF_013283785.1 Nonomuraea antri | reverse complement strand
GGAGCTGGAGCGGCGCGCTCGGCCAGGCCCAGACCAACTGGCGCACCGCCGAGGACAAGAGCAAGGTGACCTACATCTGATGAGCCAGTACCCGCACCTGCCGATGGTGCCCTCGCCAGGTGGCGGCGGTCCGCCCGTCGCGCCGCCGCCCGTCCCGGCGGCCCCGCCGCCCGAGCCGATCGGGCCGAGGGTGCTGGCGCAGCTCAAGAACGTCGGACGAGTCTCGGCCTGGCTGGCCCCGGCCGTCCTCATCGCCGGCACCGCGATCGCCAACGAGCCCGGCATGGCCCAGGCGGCGGTGAACTGGAAACACGGCATCTCCGGCCGGCTGGACGACGGCGTCAAGCAGTTGCTGCCCCAGCTCGTCACGGCCTCGCGCAACGGCTGGATCGCGCTCGACCAGCAGGAGTTCGAGCGCGTCGTGTGGCTCTTCCACCGCGAGATCGGCGCGCTGCGCGGCGTGCTCGGCGACGTCGGCGGCATGGTCGACGAGGTCGCCGCGGGCTACCGCTCGTACTGGGTGAGCATCGCCTCGCTCGGCGCGACCACGCTCACGCTGCTGGTGTTCGCCAAGCGGCTGCAGATGTTGCCGCACACGAAGCTGTGGGGCGGCCTGCTGGAGAAGTTCGTGGCCTCGGGCACGAACGGCGCGGTGGCGGCGCTGACGCTCACGCTCGTGGCCGGCATGCGCGGCGCCGGCGACATCATGGCCACCGTGCTGAAGAAGGACCACCAGTTCGGCTTCATCACCCCGAACGGCGCCGCCGCGGTGAACTTCGAGCAGGCCAAGATCGATACCGGCAAGTACCCGTCGTTCCAGGCCCCGCCCAGGCCGGGCGAGGTGCCGCCCGGCCAGTTCGAGTGGGTGGAGCCGGACCGGAAGCAGGCCTAGTACGGCCGGTAGCCGCCGCCCCGCTCCAGCGAGGCGATGCCGGGGTGGCGGCCCAGGTCGCCGTAGCGGCTGTAGGTGTACAGGACGCCCGCGATGATGTTGTCCACCGGTTCCAGGATCTTCTTGTACCCGGGCAGGCTGTGGGCGTTGAACGTGGGCGGGATCGTCTGCATCAGGCCCTGCGACGGCACGCCGTTCTTGGCGTTGATGTCCCAGTTGTTGATCGCGCTCGGGTTGCCGCCCGACTCGTGGTGGATGATCGTCCAGATGCGCTGGACGTCCTTGGGGTCGTTCGGGTCCAGGTCGCTGACGTTCAGGCCCCTGGCGCGCAGCACCGCGGCCATCTCCGGCGACTTGATCACGGTGAGCGCCTGCTTGATCCACTCGACGACCTCGGCCTTGGGCGCCGGGACGTTGCCCGCCGACGACACCCCGCCGGTGTAGCCGTAACCACCGCCTCCGCCTCCGCCTCCACCGCCGCCCGAGCCGTTGGCCGAGCTGAGTGAGGTGCGGCCGTCCTCGATCGGCGTCCTGATCCATTCGACCTTCTTGTCGCCAGGGTCGAAGTCGGGGCCGCCGGGCACCGGGATGTTCGCGAAGAAGCCGAACTCGCCGTCTTCGCCGAGTTGCTTGGACAGGGCGCTCTTGGCGGTGCCCAGGTCCTTCTCGGCCTGGGAGACGATGGACTCCGCGGTCGTGACGCTGCCGCTGAGCACGGTCGAGCCGGCCATGCTGCTTTCGAGGTCGGCCTGCGAGGCGTCCGGGTTCAGCTTCTTGAAGTCGCGCTCGTAGCGGCCCTTGCTCTCGACCGCGTCGCGGTGCAGCCGGTCGATCTTGGCGTGTGCCTCTTCGAGGTTGTCGGCGGCGGTGTCGAGCGCGTTGGCGCAGGCGGTGACGGCCTCGCTCAGGCTCTCTCCGGCCCGCGGGTAGGCGCGCATGTGCCGCTCGAACGCCTCGGCGGACGAGCCCTGCCACGCCTTGTTCACCGCGCCGACGGCCTTGGTGAGCGAGCCGGTCTGCTTGGTGACGTGCCCGGCGGCCGTGCGCAGCGCGACGGCCAGGTCCCTGATCGCCTGCGGGTCGCCCTTGACCTTGGCCCGCAGCTTGACCAGCTTCTCCAGGTCGCCGGGGATGCTCATGCGCCGGACGCCTTCCCGGCCTTGCGCAGGTTCGACTCGACCTGGTCGATGGAGCGCTCGACGGCCGCCAACCGGCTCTGGCCGGACTTCAGCTCGCCCTTGAGCGCCTTCCACACCTTCTCGACCTGGTCGGCCAGCTCGCCCGCGCCGGTGAGGTCACCGAAGATCGAGCCGCTGACCTGCTCGGACGGCGCCTTGACGTCGGTGCCGGAGAACGCGTCGTCCAGGTCGAGCCTGCTCGCCACCCGGCGGGCCCGATTGCCGCACTCCTCCAGGGCGGAGAAGTGCACGTCGACCAGGCCGCCGCTCACCAGGCCCCCACCACGTTTGCTGCAAGATGCACGGAAATCGAGCATAGTGGACGGTAATGTCTGATGTCTGTGGGAGTGGAGTAAAGGGTTGGGTCAGGAGGGGACCGACGGCTACTACGCCGAGTTCGCCGGGCTGAAGCGCGGCGGAGAGGACGCCAGGGCCGAGGCCGAGCACGTGGCCGAGGTCTACCGGGAGCTGCTCGCCGCCTTCGCCGCCGCGCCGGCGAACCCGCTCGGCCAGGACCAGTACGCCGCCGAACTGGCCAAGACCTATCCCGCACAGCGGGACTCCATCTTCAAGGTGTTCGAGGCGTACGTCGACGACCTCGACGGCGTACGCGACGGGCTGGTCAACGGCGCCAAGCTGTACGAGAGCGCCGAGCGTCCCGAGGTCTGACCGGCGTGTGGCTCGACGGCATGGAGATCCCCGGCTGGCTGCGTCCGTGGGTGGGCTGGGTCGTGGGCAGCGACTGGCCCGAGGGCGACGAGCGGGTGCTGTTCCGGCTGGCCGACGCGCTCCTGCTGGCCGCGAACAAGGTGGCGGCCGGGGCCGACGGTGACGGCGTCCGGCTGGCCGACGGCGTACGGGGGAGCTGGGACGGCGACGCGCTGAAGGCGTTCGTCCAGCGGGTGGACCGCGAGGTGGGCGGACGCCGGGCCGAGCTGGTCGGCAGGCTCGTCACGCTCGCGCAGGGGCTGAACCAGCTCGGCGTCCAGGTGCAGTACACCAAGCGGATGATCAAGCTCGCCGTGATGCTGTTCGTGGTGCAGATGTTGTGGCTGGCCTGGGCGCTGGTGTCACCCGTCGGGGGAGTGACCGCGGTGGCGCTGTTCGGCGTGCGCGCGCAGGCGGCCAGGTGGACGGTACGCCAGTTCGCGCAACGGCTGATGCTGAACGTGGTGTTCTTCGGCGGCCTGATGGGCGGGATGGACCTGTACGTCCAGTCGTCGCAGTCGCGGCGCGACGGCATCGACTGGGGACAGGTGCGCACCTCGGCCGGGCTGGGCGCGATGACCGGCGGGCTGCTGACGGGGCTGGCCTGGGCGCTGCCGACGCGGTCGCTGTGGATGCTGATGGGGCAGTCCGGGGTGGCCTCGGCGGGGGCGACGCTGACGGCGGAGATCCTGAGCGGGCGGCCGATCAACTGGGAGACGGTGGCCAAGGGATTCACCTCCGGCGTGCTGGGTGGCGCGGACGCGCACTGGGCGTCCTGGTCCCCGCACGCCGCACGGACGGGTGACGGCCCGGCGGCGGCGCCGCACTCCGCGGGCCTGCACAAGTCGCCGGACTCCCCTCTCCCCGACGGCCCGGCACACCTTCCCGAGGGCAGCCGTCCTGAGGGCAGCCGTCCTGAGGGCCGTCATGAAAGCCGTCCTGACAGCCGCACCGAGAGCCGCGCCGAGAGCCACGCGCCGCAGCAGCACAAGAATCTGGCAGCGCACCCCTCCCCGGACCCGACCCACCCGAGCACGCCTCGGGACATCACCCAGAACCAGCCCGCACCCCACCAGATCACCCACAACCAGAGCGCACCCCATCAGGCACCCCACCAGGCCGCACCCCGGGGGATCGATCAGCTGATCAAC
>NZ_JABCPZ010000424.1 GCF_013283785.1 Nonomuraea antri | reverse complement strand
AAGAAGGTGACATCCGGGGGCGGGGGTTCGGACGAATAGGGCGTCGAGGAATCCGGCCGGAACCTCTCGTACCGATCAGCCCTTCGAAAGGACCGAACATGGAGCTCCGGATCAACCGGCGCGCTCTAGTCGGGCTCGGCATCGCGGCGGCGTTGACCGCTTCCTCGTTCGCCGTTCTCCGCACGGACTCCGGATCGACTTCCTCGCACCGCGAGGCGCCCGCGATCTTGGCGGACCCGCTGAACGACAACACCGACACCTACGCGTTCGTCAGCCCCGACAAGGCGGACACGGTGACGCTGCTGGCCAACTGGATCCCGTTCCAGGAACCCCAGGGCGGCCCGAACTTCTACCCGTTCGACACCAAGTCCCGCTACTACATCAGGGTCGACAACGACGGCGACGCCAAGCCCGACGTCTCCTACCAGTGGACGTTCCGCAACGAGGACAAGCGCGGCAACACCACGTACCTGTACAACAACGGGCCCGTCACCTCGCTGAACGACCCGAACCTGCTCTTCCGCCAGCGCTACACGCTCAAGCGGATCACCCCGTCGGGCTCCAAGACCCTGATCTCCGACGGCATCGTGGCGCCCAGCAACGTCGGGCGGGCGTCCATCCCGAACTACGCCACGCTGCTCCAGCAGGCCACCGTGAAGCTGCCGAACGGCGGCCAGACCTACGCCGGCCAGGCCGACGACCCGTTCTTCCTGTCGCTGGAGGTCTTCGACCTGCTCTACCGCGGTGACCTGTCCGGGGTCGGCACGGACACCGTCAAGGGCTACAACACGAGCACGCTGGCCGTACAGGTGCCGGCCAGCGACCTCGCGCTCAAGGGCGACCCCAAGCGCAACCCGGTGATCGGCGTCTGGTCGACCACCGACAAGTTCAACGGCAAGGGCTACACCCAGGTCTCGCGGCTGGGCAGCCCGCTGGTCAACGAGGTGGTCGCGCCCGCCGGGCTGAAGGACGCCTTCAACGCGCTGCCGCCGGAGAAGGACGCCGACGTCCCCGCCCTGGTCAAGCGCGTCACCGACCCCGAGGTGGCCAGGCTGCTCGAGAGCACCTACGGCATCAAGGCCCCGGCGACCCCGCGCAACGACCTGGTCCAGATCTTCCTGACCGGCATCGCCAAGGCCACCGGGCCGATCAAGGCCGATCTGAACTCGCAGAGCCTCAACCAGGACGCCGGCAAGCTCCGCCCGGCCGAGATGTTGCGGCTCAACATGTCCATCCCGCCCACGAAGGACCCGAACAGGCTCGGCGTGCTCGCCGGTGACCTGCAGGGCTTCCCGAACGGCCGCCGGCTCGCCGACGACGTGGTGGACATCGAGCTGCAGGCTGTGGCGGGGGCCGCGCAGTCCGGCAAGCTCGTGCCCGGTCTCACCGACAAGGTGGACAAGAACGACGTGCCCTTCCTCAAGACGTTCCCGTACGTCGCTCTGCCCAGCAACGTCGGCGTGAACGAGCGCTGACCACCCTCCAGACCGGCCGGTCAGCCCTCCTGACCGGCCGGTCCCCCTGCGGCAGGCGTCCCGTCTCCCACTGCCTGCCGCGCCACGGCCGGCCGGCCGTGTCTCCCCGTTCGCGGCCGGCCGGCCCCTTCTACTTCCGGAGACCTTCGATGCGTTCCCTCGTCATCTTCCTGGGCCTGGCCCTGGCCGGCGCGCTGGTGTTCACGGTGCTGTCCGTCTCGGCGCCGCCCGCCGAGCGGGCCGCGCAACGGCCCGCCGCCGAGACGCTGCAGGCCAGGCTCAAGCGGCTGCCCGCCGACCACCGAGGCTGGGCCAGGCTCGCCACCGAGTACGTGGACCAGGCCAGGATCACCGGCGACCCGTCCTACTACGCCAAGGCCGACGGCGCGGTGGCCAACGCCGTGCGGCTGCGTCCCGAGGACGACGCGGTGCTCACCGCCCAGGCCGCGCTCGCGGCCGGCCGGCACGAGTTCGCCGAGTCGAAGCGGCTGGCCGAGCGGGCCATCGCGGCCAACCCCTGGTCGGCGGCGGCCCACGGCGTGCTGGCCGACGCGCGCACGCAGCTGGGCGACCTGCGCGGGGCCGCCGAGGCGGTGGACGAGATGCTGAACCTGCGGCCGGGGGTGGCCGCGTTCGCGCGGGCCTCGTACGCGGCCGAGCTGCGCGGCGACGTGGCCGGGGCCCGCAGGTACCTGGAGTACGCCGAGCACGACGCGTTCGCGCCGGCCGACCACGCCTACGCCCGCTACTACCTGGGCGAGCTGGCGCTGCACTCGGGCGACCTGGCCACCGCCGCCGGCTGGTACGCCAAGGCGCTGCAGGCCTACCCCGCCTACACGCCCGCGCTGGCCGGCCAGGCCAGGGCGGCCGCGCTCGCCGGCCGGACGGCCGAGGCGCTGAAGCTGTACGAGAGCGTGGTCGCCCGGCTGCCGCTCCCCCAGTACCTGATCGAGCAGGGCGAGACCCGGATCAAGGCCGGTCAGCCCGCCGACTGGACGTTGCTGCGGGCGCAGCAGCGGCTGTTCGATGCGGCCGGCGTGCGCGACGACCTGACCTGGGCCGAGTTCGAGGCCGACCACGGCGACCCGGCGCTGGCCGTGCGCCACGCCAGGGCCGAGTACGCGCGTAACCCGAACCTGGTCGCCGCCGACGCGCTGGCCTGGGCCCTGTTCAGGGCGGGCGAGCCGAAGCAGGCCCTGACGTACGCGAAGAAGGCGACCGCGACCGGCTGGCGCAACCCGCTGATCGCCTACCACCGGGCCAGGATCGAGCAGGCGCTCGGCCTGCCCGCCCGGCCCGATCCGAAATTCGACCCGGCGCTCTCCGCGCTCGCGAGGTTCTCATGAGACTGATCAGGCTCGGGCTGCTCTCCGTCGTGGCGGGCCTGGTGATCTCGCTCGGGCTGAGCCTGGTGCTGCTGGTCGCCACCGCCCGGGCGGCGACGGTCACCGTGCATCCGCTGGGCAACTTCACCGTCAACCACTACAACGGCCTGCGCCTGGCCCCGGACGAGGTGCGCAACACGGCCGTCGTCGACCTGGCCGAGCTGCCCACGCTGCAGGCCGAGCCGCAGGTGGACGCCGGGTACGCGGACCGCCGCTGCGCCCTGCTGGCCGCCGCCCAGCGCCTGGTGGTCTCCGGCAGGGAGGTGCCGTGGCGGGTGGGCGAGGCGTCGTTCGCGTACACGCCGGGGCAGGGCGGCCTGCGGACCAGCCGGCTGACCTGCCGGCTCGTCGCGGAGGTCCGGGTCGACGGGAGGGTGGAGTTCAGCGACGGCTTCGAGCAGGAGCGGATCGGCTGGCGCGAGATCACCGCGATCGGCGACGGGCTGCGGCTGTCGGCGTCGTCGGTGCCGGCGGCCAGCGTCAGCGGGGAGTTGCGCGCGTACCCGGAGGATCTGCTCGCCGCCCCGCTCGACCAGCGCACCGCCGAAATCACCGTCGGCGGGCCCGGCGCGGGCACGGCCGGCGGGTCAGGGGTGCGGATCGGCGGGCCCGGCGGGCTGGACATCGGCGGCCCGATCGGCGCGGCACTGGCGGGGGTGGATCGGGTGTTCACCGACCTGATCGGGTCGGACTCGCTCACCGTGCCGCTCGGGTTGCTGGCGGTCGGGCTGGCCGCGGTGCTCGGGGCCGGGCACGCGCTGATCCCGGGGCACGGGAAGACCATCATGGCGGCGTATCTGGCGGGCCGCCGGGGGCGGCCGCGGGACGCGCTGGTGGTGGGGGCCACGGTGACGGCCACGCACACGGTCGGGGTGCTGGTGGTGGGCCTGCTGCTGACGGTGTTCACGTCGCTGGCGGGTGAGTCGGTGCTGGGGTGGCTGGGGGTGGCCAGCGGGGTGCTGATCGCCGCCATCGGCCTCCGCCTCCTGCTCTCCGCCCGCCGCGGCGCCGGCCACGCACACGGGCACGGCCACGGTCATGGGCACGGCCACGGTCATGGGCACGGCCACGGTCA
>NZ_JABCPZ010000423.1 GCF_013283785.1 Nonomuraea antri | reverse complement strand
GCCCCCGCCATCCGGCCGGGCGTCGATGTGGAAGGGGACGTTGTAGACGCAGGCGACGTCCCGCCCCGCGGCCAGTACGTGTTCGCGCAGCGCCGCGGCCTCGGCGGGCGGGGCGAAGCCGAGCGACGGGATCCAGCCGTCCGCGAGCTCCGCCGTCGCGCGCAGCGCGCGCTTGCCGTACGTGCCCAACCAGATCGGGATGGGCGTGCTGGGCTTGGGCTCGATGGTGGCGTGGTCGGTGTGGTGTCGGGTGCCCTGGTAGCTGAAGTCCGACTGCGACCAGAGGCCGCGGATGATGTGGATGGCGTCCACCATGCCGTCGACCTTCTCCCCCGGCGTGGGCACGCCCAGGCCGAACGCGCGGAACTCCTCGTCGGAGTAGCCGCCGCCGAGTCCGAGGATCAGCCGGCCGCCCGACAGCCGGTGCAGCGTCTCGGCCATCTTGGCGACCATCGCCGGCGACCGGTACGGCACGCCCAGCACCCGCGTCGCCAGCTTGATGCGTGTCGTGGCGGCTGCGATCCAGGTCAGCATCGTCCACACCTCGTACGACGGCTCGTCCCCGCACGGGTGGTCGGACGCCGACACGAAGTCGAACCCCAGGTCCTCCGCCAGCCGCGCGTCACCCACCGGATCCGCACCCGGAGCGGCTGACGCGGAAATGCCAAGACCGAACACGACGTCCTCCTCATTTGGTTTACATGTAACCTAGGACGCGATTGGTTACACGTCAACTAACATGAGGCGCATGGAACCACGCTGGCTCGACGACACCGAGTTCCGGGCCTGGATCGGCTACCGGCGGATGCGTCTGCTCCTCGACGCCCAGGTCAGCCGCGATCTCCTGCGAGACTCCGGGTTGTCGGCCCCGGACTACGACGTGCTGTCCGCGCTCACCTCGACCGACGATCACCGCTGGCGGCTCACCAAGCTGGCCGATCGGATGTTGTGGTCGAAGAGCCGGCTGTCACGTCACCTCAGCCGGATGGAGCAGCGGGGTCTGGTCACCCGCGAAGGGGCCGAGGGCGACGGGCGCGGCGCGGTGATCGTGCTCACCGAGGGCGGGTTGCGCGCCATCCAGGAGGCGGCCCCCGACCACGTCGAATCCGTGCGCAGGCATTTCATCGACCTGCTGTCGGAGGAGCAGGTGCGGACGCTGGGGGACATCGCGGAGACGGTGCTCGCCCATCTGCGGGAGGAGCGGGAGGAGGAGGACGCGCCCCCCGATCTCACGGATGCAGGGTGAGGCCCTTCAGCACCTTGTCCACCGCGTTGCGCGGCCCGTAGACCGCCACTCCCGCCAACCGCATCTCCGCCGCGTCCACCGCCAGCACCGCCGCCCGGTTGTCCGCGTCGTGGCCGGTCTTGAACATCTCCTCGATGTACACCGCCACCGCCATCCCCCGGGCGACGGCCTTCTCGCGCACTCGTCCGAGTTCGTCGCCGTCGGCCGCGTAGACCAGCACCGGCTGGCGGAACATGGGCAGGTACCGGTTGCCTGACGCGTCCTGGTAGTCCTCGCCGATGGTCTCGGGCGCCCCGCCCGCCACCGAGCTGGCCAGGAAGGCCGTCACGTTGAGCCGCTGCCAGACGGCGAGGTCGCCGCGCACCACGATGCCGATCTTCGTGTCGAAACGCATGCGGACGAGTCTCACGCCGCCGCCCCCGCCCGGTCTTGAACGCCGGTGCGGGGGCGGTGACACATCTCGCCGCACCCAGCCGGTACGGGAGGCGGACACGGATCTCGCCGCACCCAACCCGCAGGCGAGGCGGACACTAATCCCGCTACACCCAGATCGGCGTCCAGTCGGGCACCTCGTGGAAGCGGCGCAGCTCGGCGACCCCGGCGAGGATGCCGCCCCACGCCGGGTACGGCGGCCGCGCCGCGTCGAAGCCGCTCTGCATCAACGTCAGCCGCGTCTTCCCTTCCGACCCCGCCAGCTCCCAGGACCCGACACCCGTGTCGCCGCCCCAGTCGAGCGTGAACTTCCTGCCCGGCTCCAGCTCCAGCACCTTCGCCGGGTGCGGGTCGTTGGCCAGCCCGCCCATCGCGAACCTGCCGCCCACGTGCGGCTCGATCTCGATCGGGAACCCGAACCAGCGTGTCACCGCGTCCGAGTCGATCAGCGAGGCGAACACGTCCGACGGCTCGGCGTCGATGGTGACCTCCGCCCGCATCTCCGGCGCGGTGAAGTCGATCTTCGGGGTCAGCGGGCGGCCGGCGAAGTGCTCGGCCAGGTTCGCCAGCGCGAGGCTCCAGTACGTCTGCAGCACGCCCCTGATGCTCTTGCCGGTGATCACGTCCTGGAAGTCGAAGTGCGTCTGCGACACCGAGACCAGCGTGCTGTCCGGCCCCTCCTCCTCCAGCGCGAACTCGGTCGTCGTCTCCACGCCGTCCAGCAGCCAGGCGAAGCGGACGGTGCGCTCGTCGACGTGCAGCAGCCGCTGGTGCGGGGCGTCGCCCTCGGGCGTGTGCCTGCCCCAGAACGCGTAGCGCCCGGGCAGCTCCACCTCGGCGTGCTCGGCCAGCCAGATCCGCAGCGTCGCGGCGTCGGTCAGCGCGTGGTGGACCTCCTTGAGCGGCGCCTGGACCCGGGCGCGGACGATCATGGGCTCACTCATGTCCTTGTTCTCCCTTGGGGTAGCAGGCGACGGCGAGCTTGAAGGCGTCGCCTTCGGCTCCGCCGTACCTGGTGAACAGCTGCTGCAGCAGGCCCTGCAGCTCGTTCAGGAACTCTTGACGATCTTCCGGACGCACGCGGATCTCTCCGGACAGCCCGATGGACGGCAGTTCGGGCGCGGTCCTGTCGAGCCCCGCGATGTCGGCCTGGACCTCCTCCATGAGGTCGAGCAGGTAGCCCAGGCTCAGCTCGTCGCGTGCCTTGCGCAGCCCGATCCGGCCGACCAGCCGGGGTGACAGCCAGTACGAACGCGCACTGGCCTGGTAGGTGCCCTCGCTGATGCCACGCACCTTGCGCTCGGACACCAGGTCGACCAGCCCGGCCTCCACCAGCCGTTTGACGTGGTAGTAGACCCGCTGCGGCGTCTGGCCCAGCCGGGCGGCGACCTCGCTGCAGGTGCGCGGCTCGGCGAGCTGCCGCAGCACCTCCACGCGCTGCGGCTTGAGCAGGGCTTCGGCCTGCTCGATCTCTTCCAGATACAGGACGTCTCTCATCGCAAAAACAATCCTTTACGTAAAAATCTTCTTTGTCAATAGGAGCGCACAATGTGAGAGTGACGCGAGATTGGTCCCGGTACTGGCGCTCCCCCGACCAACCGCTCGAGGCCATGCACGCCCACTTCGAGCGACACGTCTACCACCGCCACAGCCACGAGACCTACTCCTTCGGCGTGACCGACGCCGGCGCGCAGTCCTTCACCTGCCGGGGCGCCGCACACACCAGCGCCGCGGGTATGGTCATGGCCTTCAACCCGGACGACCCGCACGACGGGCACGCCACCGACGCGCTCGGCTTCACCTACCGCATCGTCCACGTGGGCCCCGAGCTGGTCACGGACGTGCTGACCGACCTGGCGGGCCGCCCCGCGGGCCGGCCGCTGTTCGCCGTCCCGGTGCTGCAGGACGCCAGGCTCGCCGACGCGCTGCGCGTCCTGCACCGCTCGCTGCTCGGCGCCGACGCCACCGCGCTGCGCCGCGGCGAGCTGCTGGCCGCCTCGATCTCCACCCTGGTACGCCGGGGCGCGACCGCCACGCCGCCCCAGCGCACCAGGCCGAGCGGGGCCCGCGGGCTCGCGGAACGCGCGAGAGACCTCCTGCACGAGCGCTACCTGGACGACCTGACCATCGAGGACCTGGCCCAGGCCACCGGCGCCAGCCGCTTCACCGTCTACCGGGCCTTCCGCGGCAGGTACGGGATGCCGCCCAGCGACTACCAGCGCCAGCTACGGCTCAGAAGGGCCCGCCACCTCATCGCCGGCGGCACCCCGATCGGCGTGGCCGCCGCGGCCGCCGGCTTCGCCGACCAGAGCCACCTGACCCGCTGGTTCCTGCGCTCGTTCGGCCTGACCCCCGG
>NZ_JABCPZ010000422.1 GCF_013283785.1 Nonomuraea antri | reverse complement strand
GCCCTCGTCCGACTGGTCGGCGAGCAGCGCGTCGAGGTGTTCGTCCAGCACCTCCTGGGTGAACAGCGGCAGCCGCAGCGGCGCGGGCGCGAAGTCCAGCGGGAAGTGCGCCTCGCCGGACGCGGCCGGGTCGAACGAGACGGTGTCCAGGATGGCCGGGCGCAGCCGGGCGAACTCCGCCTCGGCGCGCTCCCGGTCGGGCACCAGGTCGAGGAAGCAGACCACGGCCCGCGCCTCGTACGGGGTGGTCTTGTCGATCTCGGCGATCCGCGACCAGCAGAACTCGGTGGCCCGTTCCAGCCACGGGTGCGTGATGCCGTGCTTGTGCAACTGCCCGGCGATGGACGCGGTCGGGACCAGGCTGCCCGGCGGGTCGTCGTCGGTCTGCCACCAGGGCGCGCGCTCGGTGTCACGCACGGACGGCAGCACGAACGGCACCCCGCCGTCGGGCGCGGTGACGGAGGCCAGGTAGTCGCAGGCGGCGGGCACCATCGGGGAGTCGAAGGCGGCCAGTTCGTCCAGGATCCAGAACGCCACCTCGACCGGCTCGGGCTGGCTGCCCGGGCCGCGCAGGTCGGGTTCGAGCGCGTGGCCGAACCCGCCGTCGGGGTTCTGGTAACACCGCAGCACATCGAGCACCCGCTGTCGGGATCCGGCGCGGAACAGCGCCTCGAACCTGGCCCTGTCGATCAGCCGGCCGTGCAGGTGCAGGTAGCGCTCGGCGCGAGTGAGTACGTCCATGACCTCGACGCTACCCCTGCGCCCCGGCGGCGCTCTTGTCAGAATCGGACGTATGGAGCCGAGGCGCTGGGACATCGACGAACGGCACACCGGGATCGCGGACGGCACGGCGATGCTGCCCGAGGTCGAGCGGCTGGCGGAGGTGATGCGCACCGACGGCTGGGTGACCGAGGACCCGGACGCGCACCTGCTCCCCCACCTGCGATGCGAGCCCGGCTGGGAGGTGCTGGCCGAGCGGCTGCTCGACGACGGGGTGTACGAGGTGCGGGCCAGGCGCACGGCCGAAGCGGCCGAAGCGGCGGACGTCAAGGTGCACCGGGCGGCAATCAGGCTGCTGTCGGCGATCGCCGAGCCGTCCTTCCTGGTGCGCAGGACCGGGGATGACACGTTCGACTGCGTCACCGGCGTGATGCCCGGCGACCCGCCCGGGTACCGGTCGCACGGGCATCTCGTCCGGCTGATCGTCGTCCCCTGAGCGTCGAAGAGGCGACCGGCTGAGGGTCACGGGGCGGCCAGGGCCTCCGTCGGCGACATGCGGGCGGCGCGTACCGCCGGGTAGAAGCCGGCCACCCCGCCGATGACCAGCGTGGCGAGGACGCCGCCGAGCATCGCCCACGCGGGCACGATCGCGGGCCAGCCCTGCAGGCTCGCGTACAGCGCGGTGACGCCGATGCCGAGCGCCACTCCGCCGACGCCGCCGATGGCCGACAGCAG
This sequence comes from Nonomuraea antri, assembly GCF_013283785.1. GTDB lineage: Bacteria > Actinomycetota > Actinomycetes > Streptosporangiales > Streptosporangiaceae > Nonomuraea > Nonomuraea antri. The sequence continues at coordinate 2,613 of NZ_JABCPZ010000422.1, read as the reverse complement.
CAACGACTCGGCCAGGAACTGCAGCCTGATCTGTCCCCTGGTGGCGCCGAGCGAGCGGCGCAGCCCGATCTCGGCCCGCCGTTCGAGCACCGAGATGACCATCGTGTTGGCCACGCCCACCCCGCCGACCAGCAGCGCCACGCCGCCGAGTCCGAGCAGGAGCGCGTTCAGCGTGGCGTCGGTGGCCTGCTTGGCGGCCAGCACGTCGGACGGCCGCGAGACCGCCACCTCGGTGGGCTGCTCCGGGTTGGCGGTGGCGGCGAGCACGTCGCGCACGGACACCACGGACTCCTCCCGCGCCCTGGCGTAGATCGTGGTGGCGTAGCCGTCGAAGCCGAGCCGTTCCTCGGCGACCGGCCAGCCGACCAGGGCGGCGGTGTCCAGTTCCGGGGCCAGCGGCGCGGGGGCCAGGACGCCGACCACGGTGAACCACTGCCCGCCGAGCCAGACCCGCTGGTCGGGCCCGGCCTGGACGACGCCGAGCCGGTCGGCCGCCTTGGCCCCGAGCACGGTGGCCGGGTAGCGCTGGGTGGCCGCGTTCAGCCAGGCGCCGCTGGTCACGCTGGTGCCGGCGTCGTCGATCAGGTCCAGGCGGGCGGCGGTGACCGAGATGCTGCCCGATTCCGCCACGGGGATGTGGTCGTTGCGGTACACCCTGGCCGGCGTGGTGCCGGTGGCGGTGACGGAGGTGACCGCGGGGATCTGCCCGATCCTGCCCTCGGCCTCGTCGGGCAGGTGGGCGGACTCGCCGAACAGGGTCTTGCCCGGGGAGACGGTGAGCAGGTTGGTGCCGAGCGCGGCGAGCCTGCGGTTCAGGTCCTCCCTGCTGGAGGCGGAGATGCCGACGACGCCGATCATGGCGGCGATGCCGATGGCGATGCCGAGCGCCGACAGGAACACCCGCAGCGGCCTGGCGCGCAGTCCGGCCCCGCCGACCCTGAACACGTCGCGCGGCCGCATCCGGGTGACCACCGGCGTCGCCGCCGCAGCCCCCGCCGCCGCCGTCTCCGTGCCGGTCATGCGCGCACCCCATCCATCACACGGCCGTCCATCACGCGGCCGTCCAGCATCTCGACCTGTCTGGGCAGGGCGGCGGCGATGTCGCGGTCGTGCGTGATCACGACCACGGTCGTCCCGGCCGCGTTCAGCTCGCGCAGCAGCGCCATCACCCCCGCGCCCGAGCGCGAGTCGAGGTTGCCGGTCGGCTCGTCGGCCAGCAGCAGCCGCGGGTCGCCGATCACGGCGCGGGCGATGGCCACGCGCTGGCGTTCGCCGCCCGACAGCTCGTGCGGACGGTGACCGACGCGGTGCCCCAGCCCCACCCGGTCCAGCGCCTCGTACGCGCGCCGCCGCCGTTCGCGCAGCGGCGGACCGGCGTAGAGCAGGCCGTCGGCCACGTTGTCCAGCGCGGGCACCCCGGCGGCCAGGTGGAACTGCTGGAAGACGAACCCGATGACGTGGGCGCGCAGCGCGGACAGCCGCCTGTCGCTGAGCGCGAGCACGTCGTGTCCGGCGATGCGGACCAGGCCGGCGGACGGCCGGTCCAGCGTGCCGAGCATGTTGAGCATGGTGGACTTGCCCGACCCCGACGGTCCGACGATGCCGACCAGCTCGCCCTGCTCGATGCTCAGGGAGACGCCGCGCAGCGCCTCGACGTCGCCGTAGCGCTTGCCGACGCCGCGCAGTTCGGCGATCACTTGGGCACCGCCACGGTGGTTCCCTCGGCCACGCCCTGGACCTCCACCTTGCCGTCGGCGAACATGCCGGTCTCGACGGCGGCGTAGCGGGTGGTCGCACCGTCGACGACCTGCACGCCGTAGCCGCCCTCGGCGAGCGCGAACAACGCGCCGACCGGGACGGCGAGCACGTCCTCGCGCTGCTCGGAGACGATCGTGACGGCCACGGGCGCGGCGTCGTAGGTCTTCTTCAGCCCGCGCACCGAGAGCGTGACCTCGATGGTGGTGCTGGTCTCCTGGCCGGAGGACTGCCCGGCGCTCTGTTCGGTGGCGACCCTGCCGACGCTGGTCACCCGGGCGTCGACGGTGGTCTCGTCGGGCAGTTCGACGGTGGCCTTCATGCCCTTCCTGACCAGGTGCCCGTCGGCGACGTCCAGGTCGACGAGCACCTGGCGGGTGGTTCCCGTGCCGGTGAGCACCGGGCCGCCGGACCCGTCGCCGAGCGCGGCCTTGAGCTCGGCGACGCGCAGCGGCCCGTCGTGGACGACCACGTCGCCCGGCCTGACCTGGCCGGTGACGTCGAGCCCGAGGTCGTCCTGCCAGTCCTCGACGGCTTCCCTGGTGGCCCAGGTGAACTCGTCGTCCACGTCGAAGCCGGTGTAGCCGAGCTTGGCGAGGTTGCGTTCGAGCAGTTCGACATCCTTGCCCTCGGCGCCGTCGGACAGCGTGCGGTAGAGCGGCATCGTGCCGTACAGCAGGGGGCGGCGGTCGGCGTCCAGGCTGTAGACGGCCTGGCCGCGGGTGATGGTCTCGCCCTCGCCGGGCAGCCAGGTGATCGTGCCCTGCGCCTTGGCGGCGACGGTGACGGGGTCGCCGTAGCCGAGCGTGCCGTCCACGGTCTTGGTCTGGGTGAGGGTGGTGCGGGTGACCTGGGCGG
>NZ_JABCPZ010000421.1 GCF_013283785.1 Nonomuraea antri | reverse complement strand
GCCCAGGCCCCACCCCGCCGACATCGCCGTGACGTCACCGTTGTCGTACACGCCGTGGCGGCGTCATGAACGGCTTGCTCCGGCCCTCATGCGAGGTCGAAGGGCATGGGGGAGTGGTTCTCCCAGATCCGAAGTGAGGCCTGTTCGGGATAGGGCACGGTCTCGGACTCGGCGTCCAGGACGCGCGTGAGCCGCCCGTCAGGACGGTGAGCGGCCCATCCCGCGTCCCCCGTGCTGACGAACCGGACCCACGCCTGCCTGAACTCACGGGAGAGTGCGACGGCCTCGGCGGTGGGCTCGTCGCCGATGAGCTGCCTGCCGACAGGGCTGTCCAGTGTGCCGAACGCCAGCGGGACGTCCAGGCTGTGGCACGCGCCCAGCGCGCCGCCGAGGCCTGGGGCGTTCCAGCACAGTTCGAACAGGTACGAGGTGCCGCCGGCGGCGGTGTTCGCCTCGGCCAGTTTCTGCGACGGCATGCGGAAGAGGGCGTCGGAGTACACCGTTTCCATCAGCTCCTCCGCGCCGGCTTGCGCGAATGCCGCACGGTACGCCTGCGCGCCGTGTGGCGGCGGGGCGAGCAGTTCCAGTGCCGCACGAGTCTCCTGCTCGGTGAAGGTGCCCCGCCGTCCGCTGAGGACGCTGAACAGCCGGAATTCGTCCCGGGTGTGGCCGACGAGCAGTTCGATGCCGTTCGCGCGCCCGCCGGTCAGCGCGGACCACGGCATCTCGGGCAGGACCTCGCCGTCCACGACGGGGCACAGGGCGGTGCCGGTCTCCGTGAGCCGTCCCCAGCGCTCCCGGCGGGCGTGGAGGCCGGCGTTGAACGAGGTGAGCTCAGCGGCCAGGTGCCAGGGGTCGAGGTCGCGCCAGGCGGCCACGGTGGGTGCGGCCACGCCGATCCGGTCACCGAACGTGGCGGTGATCTCCCGTGCCAGCGCCGGAGTGCTGAACAGGCTCGGCACCGAGTGGGCGATGGCCCGCCGGAACAGTCCGCGCGCCGGCTTCATGGTCAGGAGTGCGGCGACCGACCCCGCCCCCGCGGACACCCCGGCCACCGTGACCTGCCCAGGATCGCCGCCGAACGCGGCGATGTTCCGCTGCACCCACTCCAGCGCCGCGATCTGGTCGAGGAAGCCGCGGTTGGGCGGCGCGTCGTCGAGGAACGCGAAACCCTCCGCGCCGACGCGGCAGTTGATGGTCACCACGACGATTCCCGCCCTGGCCAGCGCCGCCGGGTCGAACATCGGCTCGTTGGACGCCGCCGACACGTAGCCGCCCACCGGGATCCACACCAGCACCGGCAGCCCGGCAGCGCTCGGGTCGGGGGTGCCGACGTTCAGGGTCAGCCAGTCCGTGCCCTGCGGCGGACCCGTGTCGATCGGCAGGGACAGCGGCACCACCGGGCCGAACTCCGTCGCCTGCCACGTTCCCTCCCAGCCGAGCGGCGGGGCGGGCGCGGCGAAGCGGAGCGCTCCCACCGGGGGCTGGGCATAGGGGATGCCGCGGAACACCGCGTGTCCCTGCCGCCTGAGTCCCTGCACCACACCTTCCGTGGTCCGCACCGTTGGCTGTTCCGGCAGTCGTTCTGGCATGACGTCTCCTCTCTCCCGGGTGGGTTCAAGGTTATGGGTCAAGTGTATTATGTCAACTGTATGGGAAAGACTCGGGGAGACGAGGGGGAGGCCGGCGATGCCGAAACAGGTGGATCACCGCGGACGCCGCGAAGAGATCGCCCGCGCGCTGTGGCGGGTGGTGGCGCAGCGCGGCGTCGCGCACCTGACGATGCGGGTGGTTGCGCATGAGGCGGGCATCTCGCTCGGGCAACTGCAGCACTACTTCGCCTCCCGGGCCGCCATGCTCTCCTTCGCCATGGACTTCGCCTCGGAGCAGACCTCGCTGCGCGTCGAGCAGGGCCTGGAGGGGCTCGGTGACCGTCCGCACCCTCGCGACGTGTTGCGGGTGACGCTCGCGGAAATGCTCCCCCTGCACGCCGACGCCCGCGCGACCAGCCGCATGAGCGCCGCCTACGTCCTGGAGGCGCTGCACGACGAGGCCGTCCACGAGCAGGCGCGCCGCGGCCTCACCGGCGGACGGGCCCTCGTCGAGCGGCTGGTCCGCCAGGCGATCGCCGACGGCCACATCGACTCCGGACGCGACCCGGCGATCGAGACCAACCTGCTCCTCGCGCTCACCGGCTTCACCCCCCTGATCGAGCTGGACGTCATCAGCCCCGAGGACGCCCTCGCCGCGATCGACGTGCACCTGGACAGGCTGTTCGCGGGGAACGATCGGAGCGGGTGATCCCCGGTCCCAGGCCGTCCTGTGCGCGGCAATTGCATGCAATGTATGCAATCGCTAAGGTGTTCGGCATGCAGACCGATGTGGCGTGTGCTCGGCTGCGGGAGCTGATCCTCGACGGGGCCTACCCGCCCGGCTCCCGCCTGACCGAGCTGGAGGCCGCCGCCGTACTCGACATGAGCCGCACCCCGGTGCGCGAGGCCCTGCGCGCCCTGGCCGCCGACGGCCTGGTGCGTCCCACCGGACGTGGGGTGGTCGTGGTGGCGCTGGAGTCCGGCGATCTCGACGACGCCTACCAGGTCCGCGCCGCGCTGGAGGCGCTGACCGCCGAGACGCTGGCGATCCGCCACCGCGAGGGGCACGTCGCGCCGTCCGCGATGGCCGGGCTGCGCGAGCTGGCCGTCACGACGGCGGAGGCCACCGCGGAGGGCCGGCTGGCCGAGGCGGTCGGGCTCAACCGCCGCTTCCACCGGCGCGTCGCCGAACTGGCGGGCAACGCGATCGCGCTGCAGACGCTGGAGCGGATCTGGGACCAGATCCACGTCTCCACGCTGCGTTCGCTCGCTCCGCCCGCGCGCTCGGTGCACGTCTCCGACCAGCACGAACGGCTACTGGACGCGATCAGCGACGGCCGTTCCGACGACGCGGGCAGGATCGCACGCGAGCACGTATTGGACACCAGGGACACCACTGTCACCCGGCTCAACACCAGAGACATTCCGTGACTCGCCCCAACACCATGGACATCCCATGACCCGGCTCAATGCCAGAGGCAACCCGGTTCGGCATCAAGAACACCCCGTGATCCGGCTCGACACCGTAGACACCACCGTGACCTGGCCAGGCGCCGCTGTCACCCGTGAGGAAGGCTCCGCATGACCCGCACCCACGACTACCCCGTCACCGTGAGCTGGACCGGCAACCGTGGCACCGGCACCAGCTCCTACCGCGACTACGACCGGGCGCACCTGCTGCGCGCCGAGGGCCGGGCGGACATCGAGTCCAGCTCCGACCCGGCCTTCCGGGGCGACCCGTCCCGGTGGAATCCCGAGCAGCTCCTGGTCGGGGCGGCCGCGCAGTGCCACATGCTGTGGTACCTGCACCTGTGCTCGCTCAACGGGGTCGTGGTGACCGCCTACGAGGACCACGCCATGGGTTCCATGGCCGAGACCGCCGACGGTGGCGGCGCGTTCACCGAGGTGGTGCTGCGTCCGGAGATCACCGTCGCCGCGCCCGAGATGGTCGAGACGGCCGGACGCCTGCACGCCGACGCGCACAAGCTCTGCTTCATCGCCAACTCGCTCAACTTCCCGGTCAGGCACGAGCCGGTCATCAGGGTCGCATCCTGACCCCACGAGGCGTCGGCCCCGAGGTCCCCCGCCGGAGGCGCTGGCCCGCGTGAGGTGGTCTGATCCGCCCGGGGCGTCAGCCCGCTCCAGGTGCTGGGCTGCGTGAGGTGGGTCTGATCCGCGCGAGGCGCCAGCCCGCCCCAGGTGCTGGGCTGCGTGAGGTGGTCTGGATCCGCCCGAGGCGGCGGCCCGCCCCAGGTGCTGGGCTGCCCGATGTACTGGCCCGTCCGAGGTGGTCTGGATCCGCCCCGAGGTGGCGGTCCGCGCCAGGTGCGTTGGCCCGCGCGAGGTGTTGGCCCCGCCCATGTACCGGCCTGCCCATGGGTGGGTTGACTCGTCCGGTGTGCCGGCCCGCGCTAGGTGTCGGCCTGCGAGGTGCCGGCTCGCCCCATGTGCCGACCTTCCCCCACGTGTCGGACCACCCACGGG
>NZ_JABCPZ010000420.1 GCF_013283785.1 Nonomuraea antri | reverse complement strand
CCTCACCACCGACCGCCTCCACCTGCGCCCCTTCACCCCCGACGACCTGCACGACCTGCACGCCTACGAATCCCAGCCCGACGTCACCCGCTACCTGTACTGGCAACCCCGCCCCGACCTCGACGCCACCTGCGCCGTCCTCGACAAGAAACTCACCCGCACCGCCCTGCACACCGAAGGCGACGCACTCGAACTCGCCGTCACCCTGCGCACCGACGACCGCCTCATCGGCCACGTCCTGCTCAAATGGACCAGCAGAACCCACCGCCAAGGCGAGATCGGCTACATACTCAACCCCGCACACCACGGCCACGGCTACGCACCCGAAGCCGCCCGCGCCCTGCTCCACCTCGGCTTCACCGACCTCGGCCTGCACCGCATCATCGGCCGCCTCGACGCCCGCAACACCGCCTCCGCCCGCGTCCTGGAAAAACTCGGCATGCGCCGCGAAGCCCACCTCATCGACAACGAGATCGTCAAAGGCGAATGGGTCAGCGAACTCGTCTACGCCATCCGCGCCACCGAATGGACCCCATGACCCGCACGGACCCTGTGAACCCCGCGACCGTCCTGCACCTGGCCCTGCGCACCGACTGGCACCACGCCCGCCGAACGGGGGAGTACCGCATCTCCACCCTCGGCCGCACCCTCGACCAAGTCGGCTTCATCCACTGCAGCCGCGACACCGCCCAGCTCGCCACCGTCCACCACACCTTCTACCGCCACGTCACCGAACCCCTCCTCGTCCTGCACATCGACCCCACCGGCCTCGACCTGCGCATCGAGGACGACTACCCCCACCTGTACGGCCCCCTGCCCATCACCGCCGTCACCGCCGCCGATCCCTACCCGTGAACCTGTCACATCCAGGCCACCTGTCCCGTCCTGCTCACGGATACCCCACACCGAAGCAGGAGAAGAACCCCACATGAAGGCCATCCGCATCCACCGGCCCGGCGACCGGCTCATCTTCGAAGACGCCCCCGAGCCGCACGCCGCCACCGGCGACGTCATCGTCCGCGTCCACGCCGCCGGCATCGTCCCCGACGAACTCGACTGGCCCGGCACCTGGACCGACCGCGCAGGACACGACCGCGCCCCCGCCATCCCCGCCCACGAGGTCGCCGGCGTCGTCAGCGACATCCGCTACGGCACCACCGGCCTGGCCGTCGGCGACCGCGTCTTCGGCCTGACCGACTGGCACCGCGACGGCGCCGCCGCCCACTACGTCGCCGTCGAAGCCCGCAACCTCGCCCCCATCCCCGACACCCTCACCGACACCCAGGCCGCCGCCCTGCCCATCTCCGGCCTCACCGCCTGGCAAGGACTGTTCACCCACGGCCGCCTGCAGCCCGGCCAGCACGTCATCATCCACGGCGCCGCCGGCGCCACCGGAAGCCTCGCCGTGCAACTGGCCCGCCACGCCGGCGCCCGCGTCACCGCCACCGGCCGCGCCGCCGCCGCCGACCTGGCCACCCGGCACGGCGCCCACACCTTCCTCGACCTGGAACGCCGGCCCCTGCACGACGCCGAACCCGCCGACCTCGTCTTCGACACCATCGGCGGCGACCTGCTCGCCCGCTCCGCCGCCCAGATCAAACCCGGCGGCACCCTCGTCTCCATCACCGCGCCGCCCCCCGTCACCCCCGAAGCCGGACGCGCGCTCTTCTTCATCGTCGAACCCGACCGCGCCCAGCTCACCGAACTCGCCCAGCTCGCCACGGCCGGCCACCTGCGCCCGCACATCGGCGCCGTCCACCCCCTGGCCGACGCCCAGCGGGCCTTCGAGGCCAAACGTGAGGGGACCCCCGGCAAGATCGTGCTCGAGATCTGACCTCCCGCCCCGCCTCCCTGAAGGCGGCCCCGTCCGGGGCCGCCTCGGAGGGACGTGGCCGAACGGCGGCGGTCGCGGGGCGGGGAACGCGTACGCGATCATGTGACCCATGTCGATCCCGCCCGACCCACCGACCCCGGCACCGGCACCGGCACCAGGATCCGCACCCGCGCCCGCAGATTCGCCCTCGCCAGGCTCGCCCTCGCCCTTACCCGCGCCTGCGCCTGCGCTTGCGTCCGCGCCTGGGCCTGGGCCTGGGCCTGCGCCGAAGCCCGGGCGCCGGTTCATCGCCCGGGGGATCGGCTGCCTGGCCTGGCTGACAGTGCCGTTCCTGCTCCTCACCGCCGCCGTCATCACCCCGATGTGGGTCGACGACCACCGGCTGGACCGCATGATCGACCGCATCCAGGACCACCCGCTGCCCCCGGAAACCGACTTCGGGTACTTCGACCCGCAGGTCGAGGTGAGCGGCGACTCCGGCGACTGCTGGTACACCATCCGCTTCGAACTCTTCACCGAGCGGCCCGTCCACGACGTGCTGACCCACTACCGCCAGGCGAACATCGAAGACCCCGACGGCGACCTCGGCGACTACGAGATCGCGGCCTGGACGCCGTTCGACGCGTCCGGAACCCGAGCGGACGACCCCTCAATCCCGCACTCAGTGATCATCGACCTGGACGGCATGTACGACGACTTCTGGACCGACCTGCGCTGCTGGTGACACCCCCGCGACAGCTACCCGCCGGCCCGCCAAGCCTGCCGGCCCCGCCGGCCCGCTACGCGCACAACACCCGCTGCATCCGCCGCGCCGCGAACCACAACCCCGCCACCACCATCGCCACCAGATACGCCGCATGCCCCACCAGCGGCCACCCCGGCACCCCCAAAGTCAGCCCCCGCACCAGCTCCACCGCGTGATACAGCGGCGTCACCTGCACCACCGCCGCCAGCACCGGCGGATAATCACCGACGGGGGAGAAGGTCCCCGAGAACAGGAACAACGAGAACTGCGCCGCGTTCAGCAGATCGAAATCCTGCCACCCCCGCAACAACGTCGACGCCGCCATCCCCACCGCGCCGAACGCCAACCCCACCAGCATCGTCGCCGGGAACGCCGCCAGCGCCCACACCGGCTCTGCCAGCCCCAACGCCACCATCACCACCAGGAACAACGCCGTATATATCGAACTACGCGCCATCGCCCAGCACAACTCACCCAGCGCCACCTCGATCGGCCGCACCGGCGTCGCAAAGATCGCCTCGAACGTCTTCGCGTAACGCATCTTGAAGAAGAAGTTGAACGTCGTCTCCGCCAGCGCCCCGTTCATCGCCGACGCCGCCAGCGTCGCCGGCGCCACGAACACCGCGTACGACACCTGCCGCCCATCGCCCAGCGGCAGCGCGCCCACCAGCGCACCCACCCCCACCCCGATCGACAGCAGATACAGCAGCGGCTCGAAGAACCCCGACACCAGCACCAGCCAGTACGACGCCCCCGACCGCAACGCCCCCACGTTACGGCCCACCACCGCGCCCACCCGGCTCACCGACACATCACCCGACAACCGCCGGGCCGCGACCAACGTCACCATCGCCTACTCACTCACCCTCGCTCGTCCCATGGCCCCTGAACCGCCCCGGCCCGCCTGATCCGTTGCCCGCCTAATCCGTCAGGCGACGGTGAAACGCCCGGCGCGCCCACCACAACCCCACCGCGGCGAACCCCACCAGATACGCCACATGCCCCCACACCGGCCACGGGGGAGACCCGCCCAGCATCGCCGCCCGGCACAACTCCACCCCATGCCACAACGGCGACGCGTACGCCACCGGCCGCACCACCGCCGGCAACTGCTCCACCGGGAAGAACACCCCCGCGAACAACGACGACGGGATCATCACGAACCGGAACAGCAACGCGAAGTAACTGTCATGATCGATCGACGCCGCGAACGCCGTCACCGGAGCCGCCACCGACACCGCCAGCAACGCCGCCACCAGCGGAGCCAGCAACGCCCACGGCGAGGACACCACGCCGAACGCCGCCACCACCGCCAGGAACACCACCACCGACACCCCGGCACGGAACACGATGAACGCCAGCCAACCGGCCAGCATGTCACGCACCGACACCCGCGTCGCGAACATCGCATGCGCCTGCCGCGACCACTTGAACTCACCCAGCACCGGATAGGTCGACTCACCCACCGCCATCTGGAACGCCGTCGTCGCCAGCACCCCCGGCGCGATCCACGCCACATACGG
>NZ_JABCPZ010000041.1 GCF_013283785.1 Nonomuraea antri | reverse complement strand
CTCCCGGCCCCGCCCCCGGGGCCGCCGCGTCCGCCGGTGTCTCGCTGTGTTCGCTCATTCCTGGTACCCCGCCTGTTCGTTCCGGACCCTGCTGTGCATGAGATCCCGGTCCGCGCCGCTCCGTGACATCCGTGGGTGGTGACACACCTCACATCGTCGCGCTGTCACGGGGATCGTCCCGCCGGGATCTCTTGCTCGTCAGGACGCCGCGGCACCGACGCACGCGGCGCCCCCCGAATGAGGAGCACATCATGGAACGCCGGATGGACGTCATGGCCAACGCGCTCGGCGCCACGATCGCCAAGCGCATGTACAACGTGAGCCTGGCCATCGCGCAGTCGGCGCTGCCCAAGGTCACGCAGGATCTGGTGATGCTGCGGGCCAGTCAGATCAACGGCTGCGGATTCTGCGTCGACTACCACACCAAGGACGCCACGGCCGGTGGCGAGAGCGCGGTGCGGCTGCACCTGGTGGCCGCCTGGCGCGAGTCCACCGTGTTCACCGCGGCCGAGCGGGCCGCGCTGGCGCTCGCCGAGGAGGGCACCCGGCTCGCCGACGCCGGCGCGGGCGTGTCCGACCGTACGTGGGAGCAGGTGCGCGAGCACTACGACGACGACCAGATCGTCGCGCTGGTCTCCCTGATCGCCATGATCAACGCGAGCAACCGGATGAACGTGATCGTGCGCAACCCGGGCGGCTCCTACCAGCCCGGCCAGTTCGCCGGCTGACCTCTTCTACCCCTGCACCGTTTTTTGGAAGGAAACTCATGACTTCAGAGCTGGACCTCCTGCGCCGCGACTTCGCCGGCGACATCATCGAACCCGGCGCGGACGACTACGCCGCGGCCGCCCGCTCGCTGCTGGTGCCGGGCAGCCCGGCGTACGTGCTGCGGCCGGCGAGCGTCGCGGACGTCCGGGCGGGCGTGCGCTTCGCCGCCGCCGCGGGGCTCGCACTGTCCGTGCGCGGCGGCGGCCACAGCTTCGCGGGCTTCGGCACCAACGACGGCGGCGTCGTGATCGACCTCGGCCGGCTGGCGGACGTCGAGGTCGTCGACAAGGACCGCCACCTGGTACGCATCGGCGGCGGCGCCACCTGGGGCCGCGTCGCCGACGCCCTGGCCCCGCACGGCCTGGCCATCTCCTCCGGCGACACCAGGAGCGTCGGCGTCGGCGGACTGACGTTGTCCGGCGGCATCGGCTGGAAGGTCAGGAAGTACGGACTCGCGCTGGACAACCTGGTCGCCGCGGAGGTCGTCACGGCCGGCGGCGAGGTCGTGCGGGCGAGCGAGACGGACGACGCGGAGCTGCTCTGGGCGATCCGCGGTGGCGGCGGCAACTTCGGGATCGTGACCGCCTTCGAGTTCGCGGCCCACCCGACCACGGACGTCTTCTTCGGCAGGATCGCCTTCCCCGCGGCGGAGGCGGCCACCGTACTGGAGGGGTGGGCCCGGTACCTGCGTACCGCGCCCGCCGAGCTCACCTCGCTCGTCGAGTTCGCCAACCCCTTCGCGGGCGGGCCGCAGGCGCCGGTGGAGGTGCGGGTCGCCTTCGACGGCGACGATCCCGAGCAGGCGGCGCGCGCCATCGACCCGATCCGGCGGCTCGGCACGGTGATCGCCGACGACGTCGCGCTCAAGCCGTACGCCGACACGCTCGCGGAGGGCGCCGTCCCGCCGCCGGGCATCCGGCTGGTCACCAGGAGCGGGTTCGTCGACGAGCGTTCGGTGCCCGAGGTCCTGCGGATCCTGGCCGAGACCGGGGCGGGGGAGCGGTCGCCGTTCATCGTCGTGCGCGCGGTCGGCGGCGCGGTGTCCCAGGTTCCCGCCGACGCCACCGCCTACGCGCACCGCCAGGCCGAGCTGATGTTCGTGACGACCGTCGCGGGGCCGCCGCCGGTCGTCGAGGCCGCCCGTCCCGGCCTGGACGCGCTCTGGTCGAGGCTCGCGCCGCACGTCGGCGGCGCGTACGCCAACTTCCTCGCGTCGGCGGGGGAGGAGGAGGTGGCCGCGGTGTATCCGGCGCGGACGTACGAGCGGCTAGCGAAGGCGAAGCGCCACTACGACCCGGACAACCTGTTCGCCGGCAACCACAACATCCGCCCGCACTAGGCACGACCTCACGGACGCTCCGTCGGCGGGGCCGCGGGCGCAGGGAGGGACGCCGCGTGTCATGCCCGGACGCCGAACCGCCGATGGCCGGGCCCGCCACAGGCCCGGCCATCACCGCCACCACAACCCCCGGCCCTCGCCGCCGACGTCATCGCGAGATTCCCGCCCGGACCTGGGACGACGCCGGCGGCGCCCCCTGAGACGCCGGCCTCGAATACGGCGTCCCCGGGAACGGCGTCATCGAGAGCGGCGTCCCCGGGAACGGCGGGCGGTTCAGCGGAAGGCTTCGACGTTGCGGCGGGCCCAGTCGGAGAACGTCCGGGCCGCGCGCCCGAGGACCCGCTCGACGTCCGGGCTGAGCCGCAGCTCGGCCGCCGTGGGCTCGCCGAGCACGGCCAGCGTGGTCGCCACGACCGGCTCCGGCATGAACGCGGCCATCCGCGCGTGCGCCTCGGCCCGGGTCAGCTCCACGAACCGCACCGGCTCGCCGAGCGCGGCGCCGATGGCCGCGGCCTGCTGCCGGGGTGTGACGACGGCCGGCCCGGTCAGTTCGTAGACGTGGCCCGCGTGCTCGTCCTTGAGCAGGGCCGCGGCCGCGACCTCAGCGATGTCCGCCGGGTCGATCACCGGTAGGCCGACGTCGCCGAACGGCGCGGCGACGGTCCGCTCGGCCCGCACCGACTGCGCCCAGGCGAAGGCGTTGGACGCGAATCCGCCGGGCCGCAGGATCGTCCAGGCCAGGCCCGAGGCGCGCACCGACTCCTCGAGCGCCCGCATGACGCCGCCGTGCGAAGCCGATTCCGGCCTGGTCGTCACACCCTGCGAGGAGAGCAGCACCACCCGGCGGATCCCGGAGGACCCGGCCACGTCCAGGATCGCCTCCTGGTCGAGCCCGTGACCGCCGGCGCCGCCGTCGTGCAGGAACAACGTCTCGCCGCCGGCGAAGGCGGGCCGCAACGTCTCCGGCTCGGCCAGGTCGGCCCGCACGTGCCTGGCCCCGGCCGGCAGGTCCACCGGGGCAAGGCCACGCGACACCGCCGTCACTTCTGCCCCGGTTTCGGCGATGGCCTGTACCAGCGAACGTCCCACGTTTCCGGTCGCACCCGTCACCACGATCATGATCAACTCCTGTGTTCCTCGTCAGTGCTTCTTGCGATGCGGGAGACGTTAACAGCCTCGATATAGTAGGTACCTAGAAGAAAGTGACTACCTCAGAGGGGTGCACGACGCATGGCAGGCAAGACGAGTCCCCCGGCGGCCGCCGTCATTCGCCCGGCACCCGACTCGGATCACCAGGCGGCCGACGCCGTTCACCCGGCGGCCGACGCTCTGAGCGCACCCGAGCTGGCCTGCCCCATCGCCCCCGTCGTCGACATCGTGTTCAGCCGGTGGACCACGCCCATCCTCTGGTCGCTGCACATGTTCGGCCGTCAGCGGTTCGTCGAGCTGGAGCGGCGCATCACGAACATCACCCCCAAGGTGCTCACCCAGCGGCTGCGCCAGCTGGAGCGCGACGGCCTGGTCATCCGCACCTACCATCCCGAGGTGCCGCCGCGCGTCGAGTACGAGATCAGCGAGCTCGGCCGCAGCCTCGCCCCCTTGTTCGCCCACCTCACCGAGTGGGCGACCGCCAACCTCGGCCAGGTCGAGCAGGCCCGGCGGCACTACGACGACGCGGAGACCTTCCGCAGCGCCGGCTGACGCCGGACCCTGGCATTCGACACGCGGGCGCGCGTCAGCGATGCCCGATGGCCCGAACGGGCATCCTCGGACAGGGAAACATCCGCCGTCAGAAAGACAGGCATGAACCGTCCGCCACCGGAGAACACGGAAGAGGGCCGCACCCAAGACCCGGCCCCGCCGGTCCGGCCTCCTGCACGGCACGGGCTGAGCGCGCTGGTCCGGAGCACGGGCGGGCGACCGGCCGTGCTCGCCGAAGCGGTCGGCCTGCTGGTGGTGCTCGTCCTCTTCACCCGGCTGCACGCCGTCCTCGGCACGGACGGCGCGGCCGCCACCGCCAACGCGCTGGCCCTGCAGTCGCTGGAACGCGTCCTGCACCTGGACCTCGCGCTGCCCGCCAACCGGTGGCTGACCGAGCACCCGGCCCTGATCCAGCCCGCGGTGTACTACTACCGCCTGTACTACGTGGCGATCCTCGGGGTGCTGGTGTGGATGTTCGTGCGGCACGCCGAGGTGTACGTCAAGGTCCGGCGGACCCTCGTCGCGATGCTCGCACTCGTGCTGCCCGTCTACTGGGCGGTGCCCATGTCGCCGCCGCGGTTCGCGCTGCCGGGCGTCGTCGACATCCTCGCCCGGCACGACATCCTGGGCGGTGCACGGGGGCGGCGGCGTCCGGTCACAACGTGTACTCCGCGATGCCCAGCATGCACGTGGGCTGGTCGTTGTGGTGCGCGTACGCCGTCTGGTGCGCGCTGCGGGCCACCCGTCCGCGTCTGGCCTGGCTCGCGTGGAGCTTCCCGCTGGGCATGACGGCGGTCGTGCTCACCACCGGGAACCACTACGTGCTCGACGTCGCAGGCAGCGTGCTGCTCCTAGCGGCCGCGATCGGCGTCGCGTCGCTGTGGAACCGCCTCGCCGCACGCCGACAGGCGAGCGCCCGCCCCGCCGACACGTGAGCGCCCGCCCGCCGGCGCCCGGGGCGGCCTGACCGCTCAGCCGGGTCGGCGCAGGCCGGCGATGAGGAGGTCCACCAGGCGGCGCGCGTCGTAGCGCGGGTCGTGCTCGGCGCCGATGCACAGGTTGCCGACACCGCGCATGAGCTCGTACGGCTGCAGCCCCGGACGGATCTCGCCGACGGCGACGGCGGCCTCGATCAGCCGGCCGCAGACGGGCACCAGCCGGTCGAGGAAGTGGGTGTGCAGCGCCTCGAAGCCGGCGTCGTCGGAGCGCAGCACGGCGGCCAGTCCGTGCTTGGTGACCAGGAAGTCGACGAACCGGCTGATCCACTGCCCGAGCGCGGCGTAGGGGGTCGCGCTGGAGGCCAGCAGGGACGGTCCCGCCTCGGCGCATTCCTCGATCTGGTGCCGGTAGACGGCGATGATGAGGTCCGCCCTGGTGGGGAAGTGGCGGTAGATCGTCGCCGTGCCGACGCCGGCCTTGGCCGCGATGTCGCGGATCGGCGCGTCCACGCCGGAGGCGACGAAGACCGCGGCGGCCGCGTCCAGCAGGGTCTTCTCGTTGCGCCGCGCATCGGCCCGCCTGGGCCTGCTCGCCTTGCCTCCGCTCGCGCCGTCTCCGCTCATCTCGCCGTCGCCGTCGTCCACCGCGCCGCCTTCCCTCCGCTGCCGAACTTGCTAAACGGGACAACGTCCCATATCGTCAAAACGGAACACGGTCCCGCTTGGCCCATGATGCCAGAGCGGCCGCGCGTCGACCAAACGACGCACCCACCCACCACGCAACCGAAACGAGGGCACCTTCATGTCCCGAACCGACATCACCCACCCCACGAGCGCCCCCGCGCCGGTCGTCTCCGCGAAGCCGGTCGTCCTGCCCGCACCGGGCCGCGGCGAGGACCTGCAGGTCCGGGTGTCCGCGCCGGCCACCGGCGGCGACCTGCCCGTCATCGTCTTCTCGCACGGCTTCGGCTGGTCGATGAACGGCTACGCCCCGCTGGCGGACTTCTGGGCCGCCCACGGCTTCGCGGTCGTCCAGCCCACCCACCTCGACTCCAGGACGCTCGCCCTGCCCGCCGACGACCCCCGCACGCCGCGGATCTGGCGCTTCCGCGTCGAGGACGTCCAGCGCGTCATCGACGGACTCGACCTGCTGGAGTCCGCCACGCCGGGCCTGGCCGGACGGCTCGACCACCGCCGCATCGCCGTGGCCGGCCACTCCTGGGGCGCGCAGACGGTCAGCATGCTGCTGGGCGCGCGCGTGCTCGACGCCGACGGGATCCCGGGCGAGGACCTGTCCGACCCGCGGGTCACGGCCGGGGTGCTGCTCGCCCTGCCCGGACGCGGCGACGACCTGACCCCGTTCGCGGCCGAGCACCTGCCGTTCATGCGGCCGTCCTTCGACACCATGACCGCCCCGGCCCTCATCGTCGCCGGAGACCGGGACGACTCCGCGCTCTCCACCCGGGGCCCCGACTGGTTCACCGACCCCTACGTGCTCAGCCCGGGGGACAAGAGCCTGCTCACGCTGTTCGGGGCCGAGCACTCGCTCGGCGGCATCCCCGGCCACGAGGTCGCGGAGACGACGGACGAAAGCCCGGAACGCGTCGCCCTGCTCCAGGGTCTCACCTGGGCCTACCTGCGCAGCGCCGTCACCCCCGGCGACCCCGCTTGGCAGGCGGCGCGCTCGGCCCTGGCGGCGGACCCCGCCCCGCTGGGGAGCCTGGAGAGCAAGATGTGACCCGCCCGGGTCAGGACCGGGGCGGGTCAGCCCCCGGCGCGAAACGGCACGTCGAACGCCTCGGCGGAGAGCTCCAGACCGTCCGGCAGGTTCCTGACCCCGGTCAGCTTCACCTCGAACGGCAGGGCGACCGGGATCGGGTAGGAGATCAGCCGCGCGAGCTGCTCCGGCACGGGCAGGCCCTGCAGCCTCTCGGCCTTGAGCGTGAGCTTCCCCGCCGAGATCTCGACCCGCATCTCGGCGTCGAACCGCACCTTGTTCGCCCCGATCGTCACCTCGCCCGACGCCGTGAGCCGCTGCCCGTTACCGCCGATCCGCACGCCGCTCGGCGCGTACCTGGCGATCGTCGCCCTGGACAGGGTGCCGCTGACGCGCACCCGGGCGGCCCGGACGTCGGCCCGGCCCCGCAGGACGCCGCCGAGCGGCGCCCGGACGTCGTAGGCGGCGCCCTGCAGATTCTCCACCAGCACGCCGCCCTGGCTGAAGGTGCCGAGCCGGAAGCGGACCTCCGGGTAACGTCCCGACACGGCCTGTGTGAGGAACGGGACGCCCTCGATCGACACGGTCGGCGTGCCGGAGAGCCCGGGGACGGCGGCGATCCTGCCCGCCAGCTCACGCTCGACGCCCGCCACCGCGATGCGGTCGACGAGCAGCAGGGAGACGAGCACGATCAGAAGAACGATCACCTTGCGCACGCGACACCCCCCATACGCCGGCCGGCCGCACTCATCCGCCGACGGCCCGCCGCGCGAGCGACCTGGACCGGTAGGCGGCGATCAGGAACCCGGCCGCCCCCAGCGCCGGAAGCGCGACCCACCACGAGCCGGTCGTCACGAGCCGGGGGAACATCGCCGGTACGACCGGCGAGAGCAGCACCACGCATCTGCGCCCCACCGGGGACCGGGCGGCCACCCCGCAGAGCACCGCGCCCAGCCCGAGCAGGGGCAGCTCAGGCGGCACTCCCGCCTCCCACATGGCCGTCTCCACCCGCCACGTCACGACGATCACCGTCAGGGTCGCCCCCGACCAGGCCAGGATCCGCCCGCGCCCCACCAGCGAGAGCCCTCGCCGCGGCTGCGCCACCCCCGTCAGCACCGCCGCCACCAGCGCGAAGGAACCGATGGCGCCGCCGAGTCCCACCTTCAT
Organism: Nonomuraea antri; assembly: GCF_013283785.1. Lineage (GTDB taxonomy): Bacteria > Actinomycetota > Actinomycetes > Streptosporangiales > Streptosporangiaceae > Nonomuraea > Nonomuraea antri. The sequence continues at coordinate 50,448 of NZ_JABCPZ010000041.1, read as the reverse complement.
CTCCGCGGAGAGGCCCGAGGCCGACAGCATCGCCGCGGCGAACAGGCCGGTGCCGACCAGGAGCGTCCAGATCCACGCCGCCACCGCGGCGGGCCGGCGGCGATCCGTCCAGGCCAGGAAGACGATCAGGACGCCCACCAGCAGGATCTCGCCCCTGATGGGCGACTGGAGCTGGTAGGCGAGCAGCATCAGCGGGCCGACCGCCGCGACGACCCGCAGCGCATCACGCCAGAGCGCCACGGACGCCGGGCCGAACGCCCGGCGCGCCCGGATCGCGGCGGCCCCCCTGACGAGGTCGAGGACGTCACGCGGCTCCGGACGACGCCGCCCGGGCCGCGCCGCCGCCATCAGCACGCCGAGCATCTCCTCCTCGTGCCGTTCGCGGTGCTCGCGCGGATACCAGCGCAGCAGGCTCCGGTAGCGTCGTTCGAGTTCGCTCACGCGGCACCGCCCGCGGGGCGCGTGTGCAGCCGGGTGGCGGCGGTCCTGGCGTTGCGCCGCAGCCGTTCGACCTCGGCGGCCAGGCGGGCGCCGCCCTCGTCGGTGAGCCGGTAGTAGCGCCGCAACCGGCCGCCGACGACCTCCTCCCGGTCCTCGGCGATCAGCCGTTCTGACCGGAGGCGGTCGAGGGCGGCGTAGAGGGTGCCGGCCCGTAACCGGACCTCGCCCTCGGAGATCCGCTCGACGTCGACGATGATGCCGTAGCCGTGCTGGGGCTCGGCGGCCAGCGCGGTCAGGATGAGGAACGAAGGCTCCTGCAAGGAGCGCGACCTGGACACAGGATCTTTATATATCGACGATCGGCATATCGGAAGATCCGGAAGCCGCGAACCACCGTGTCACGCGCGTTGTCGAAGCAGGTGTGCGCCGACTCACGCTCCTCGCCCTGGTCTCGTCGCTCGCGCTGACGGCCTGCGCCGCCGACCCGGCCGTCCAGGACGCCCATGACCGGCTCGACCTGGTCGCCGACCAGCTCACGGGCTACGACCCGTGGATTCCCGAGGACGTCGGCTACCACCTGACACGGGACGAGGAGTACGTGACGGTCCTGGACGTCTCCGGCGATGGCCGCGGCGATCCTGGACGCGTCCGGATCAGGGTGCGCGGCAGGGACCGCACGCCACAGCCGCCGCGGCGGCCGGAGGACGTTCCCGCCACACCCTCGCCCGCGGCGGTGGTGTTCCTCTGCTTCGAGCTGAAGGTGCTCCAGCCCATGTGGGGGGATCGGTCGCCGGTGCGGAAGCCGGACCGGCGGGTGGACGTGACCGAGATCGACTGCCCCGCGAAGATTCCGCCGCGCACCTTCCGCCCGCCGGCCGTGCTGCCGGCTCACACCGATGCGTGGCTGAAGAAGCACCTGCCCACCACCCTCGATCTCGACGCCGCCCGCCGCGCCGTACAGGGTCTGGACCTGGACCCGCGCATCCGCCAGGACGTCGCCGAGCACGACGGCAGGATCGGCGTCGCCCTGCGCATGCCCGACGGCGGCTGCCTGTTCGCGCGGGTGTGGCCGTCCATCGTGCAGGTGTGGAGCCCATGGCGGCCGTGGGCGCCCCCGGTGCTCCCCGCCGAGCGCGCCTGCAGCGCCGCCCAGGCCGCGAGCGGCTACTCCTACTGATCCCGCGGGATCGCGGCGCACGGGACGCGGCCGGCGGGGTGGCGCGCCCGCGCCTCCGCATGCCACACTCACTGTTATAGAACTCTCAATGGAGTTATAGAACGATCGGAGCTTGGCATGTCAAACGTGCTGCTGCCCCGGCATGAGCCGGGGACGATGGGAGAGCCGGGAGAACGCGGCCGGTTCGGCGCCTACGGCGGGCGGTACGCGCCGGAGTCCCTGGTGGAGGCGTGCCGCGAGGTGGCCGAGGCGTTCCGCGCGGCCTGGGCCGACCCGGGCTTCCGCGGCGCGCTGGCCCGGCTGCTGGCCGTCCACGCCGGACGCCCGACCCCGCTCACCCCGGCGCTGCGCCTGTCGGAGGAACTGGGCCTGCGGCTCTACCTCAAGCGCGAGGATCTCACCCACACCGGGTCCCACAAGATCAACAACGTCCTCGGCCAGGCCCTGCTGGCCCAGCGGATGGGACGCCGCCGGCTGATCGCCGAGACCGGGGCGGGCCAGCACGGGGTGGCCACCGCGACCGCCGCCGCGCTGCTCGGGCTGGAGGCGACCGTGTTCATGGGCGAGCGCGACATCGAACGCCAGGCGCTGAACGTCTTCAGGATGCGGATGCTGGGCGCCGAGGTCGTCCCGGTGACCACCGGCAGCCGCACGCTCAAGGACGCCACCAGCGAGGCCATGCGCCACTGGGTGGGCGCGACCGGCGACTCCCACTACTGCATCGGCTCGGTCGTCGGGCCCGATCCCTACCCGTGGATGGTCCGGGAGCTCCAGCGGGTCATCGGCGACGAGGCCCGCGCCCAGTGCGCCGCCGAGCTGAGTGCCGGCGTCCCCGACCTCGTGGTCGCGTGCGTCGGCGGCGGCTCCAACGCGGCGGGCACGTTCGCCGGATTCGCCGACACCCGGGCCCGCCTGGTCGGGGTCGAGGCGGAGGGCGGCGCGGGGGCGAGCCACGGCAGGACCGGCGTCCTGCACGGCTGCCGCTCGCTGTTCCTGCAGGACGACGACGGCCAGATCGTCGAGGCGCACTCCATCTCCGCCGGGCTCGACTACCCGGGGGTCGGCCCGGAGCACGCCCACCTGCGCGACCTGGGCCGGGCCCGCTACGTCACGGTCACCGACGACGAGGCCGTCGCCGCGGCGCTGCGGCTGGCGCGCACCGAGGGCATCGTCCCCGCGCTCGAATCGGCGCACGCCCTCGCCTGGGTGATCCGCGCGGCCGGTGACGGCGAGCTGCCGGCCGGATCGACGGTCATGATGACCCTGTCCGGCCGGGGCGACAAGGACGTCTCCACCCTGAAGGAGCTGCTGTGACCAGTTCTGTCCTGGCCGCCGGCGCGGTCGAACGCCACCTGCGCGCCCGCCGCGACAGCGGCCGCGGCCTGCTCATGCCGTACGTCACCGGAGGCATCACCCCCGGCTGGACGGACCACCTGCGCGCCTTCGCCGCCGCCGGGGCCGACGCGATCGAGGTCGGCCTGCCCTTCTCCGACCCCACCCTGGACGGCGTCACCATCCAGCAGGCCAGCGACCTGGCACTGGAACGGGGCGCGAGCACCCGCCGGATCCTCGCCGACCTGGCCGCGCTGCCGGACCTGGGCGTGCCGCTGGTCGCCAGCACGTACTACAACCTGGTGCTGCACGACGGCCCCGGGGCGTTCTGCGCCGCGCTGCGCCGGGCCGGCGTCTCCGGCCTGATCGTGCCCGACCTGCCGGTGCACGAGGCGGACGAGCTGACCGGCGCCGCCGAGCCCGCCGGCATCGAGGTGGCCCTGCTGGCCTCGCCCGCGACGCCGCAGCCCCGGCTGGCCGAGATCGCCGGACGCAGCCGCGGATTCGTCTACGCGGTGTCGCTGATGGGCACCACGGGGGAGCGGGCCGCGCTGGCCACGTCGGCGGCCGAGCTCACCGCGCGGATCAGGCGCGTCAGCGACCGGCCGGTCTTGCTAGGATTTGGCATTTCCACCCCGGACCAGGCCCGCGAAGCCCGCCGGCACGCCGACGGCGTGGTGGTCGGCGCCGCGGTCATGCGGCGGGTGCTCGACGGGGCCGGTCCTGACGACCTGCAGGGCTTCCTCGCGGCCCTGCGGCGAGCCCTCGACGAAAGTCCTCGACCAGGAGTGTGACCGACCGCGATGAGTCCCGACGCCGGGCACGAGGCGAGATACCGCGCCATCGCCGCCGACCTCGCCGCGAAGATCCGGTCGGGACACTACGCGCCCGGCGCGGCCCTGCCGCCGCAACGGGAGCTGAGCGCGGCCTACGGGGTGACCCTCATGACGCTGCGCCAGGCGTTGCGTCAGCTCAGCGACGAACGGCTGATCGTGCAACGGCCGGGCAAGGGCACGTTCGTCGCACCGCCGCATCTGGCGTACCAGCTCGACTCGCTCCGCAGCCTGGTCGACGACCTGCGGAAACAGGGCCACGACGTGCGCACGGTGGTGGCCGGGCGGGCGGTGCGCCGGGTCCCGGCCCGGATCGCCGCGCAGCTGCGGCTGCCGCCCGGCGACAGCGCGCTGCGGCTGGAGCGGGTGCGCGAGTTCGCCGGGCGCCCGGCCGTGCACCAGGTGTCGTGGGTGCGCCGGCCGGTGGCCGACCTGATCCGCGACCGCGACTTCACCGCCGTCTCCCTCTACACCGCGCTCGCCGACGAGGGGGTGGCGGTGGCGCGGGCGTCGGAGGTGGTCAGGCCCGGCCTGCTCGACGCCGCCGCCGCCCGCCACCTGCACGAGCCGCCGGGCAGCCCGGTGCTCGTCAGCACCCGGATCACCTACACGCTCGACGCCACGCCGGTGGTGTGCGACCACGCCACGATCCTCGGCAGCATGATGGAGATCCGCACCGAACGCGCCGCCACCGGCCTGTCCCTCACCTGGGGCGCCACCAGCTAGCCGCGCCCGGTCACGGGCGGCGCGCCAGGGTCGCCTCGCGCAGGACGGCGAAGGCGTCGGCCACCGGCCCGACGTGCGCGAGCTTGTCGGGGTTGAGCACCGTGTGGATCGCCTGGATCCGCCCGTCGAGGATGTCGAGCGCCCACACGTTGACGATCCTGCCGTCGCGGTCACGGAAGATCGCGCCAGGCTGGCCGTTGACCTGCCTCGGCTCGACCCGGCCGCCGATGCGGGCGAACGGCTCGGCCAGCGCGGTCAGCACCCGCGCCACGTTGCCGGCGCCGGCGATGACGCCCGAGCCCCACAGCGGGGCCTTGCCGCCGCTGTCGGCCACCAGGTGCACGTCGGCGGCCAGCAGTTCGGCCAGTCCGCTGACGTCGCCCTGGCTGAAGGCGTCGAAGAAGTGCCCGGCCAACTCCTCGCGGGCGCGCCGGTCGGCCTGGAACCGCGTCCGCCCGGCCGCCATGTGACGCCGCGCCCGGACGACGAGCTGGCGGCAGGCGGCCGGCGAGCGTCCCACGGCCGCGGCGACCTCGTCGAAGCCGAACCCGAACACCTCACGCAGGACGAACACCGCCCGCTCCAGCGGGCTGAGCCGTTCCAGCAGGAGCAGCGCCGCCATCGACACCGAGTTGGCCAGCTCGGCCGAACGCTCGGGGTCGGCGTAGGGGTCGCTCAGCAGCGGCTCGGGGAACCACGGCCCGACGTACTCCTCGCGCCTGACCCGGGCCGAGCGCAGCACGTCGATCGAGATCCGGGTGACCACGGCCGACAGGAACGCCTTGGCCGAGACGGGCCGGGCCGGGGTGGCGGCGTAGCGCAGCCACGTCTCCTGGACGGCGTCCTCGGCCTCGCTCACGCTGCCCAGGATCCGGTAGGCGATCGAGAACAGCAGCGGCCGCAGCTCCTGGAACTCCGCCGCCCGCCGCTGGAGCGTCTCCGTCACGCGAGCTCCCGCTGGAAGCCCTGCCGCCAGGAGGCGTGCCGCGGCCGCCAGCCGAGCTCCCGCCGCGCCTTGGCGTTGGAGAAGCCGCGCCCCTCGGTCATCATCGTCACGGCCACGTCCCCGGCCAGCGGCCTGGCCAGCCAGGCGGGCACGCGCAGCGGCGGCCTGGCGCCGGCGCAGGCGGCCAGGTGGGTCAGCCAGTCGCGGGCCGGGGCCGGCTCGTCGTCGGCGATGTTGAACACGCCGCGGGCCTGCTGCTCCACGGCCAGGACGGTGGCCGAGGCGGCGTCGTCCAGGTGGATCCACGAGCAGTGGCCGGCCCCGCCGCCGATGATCGGGAACTGCCGCTTGCGCACCGGATCGGCCAGGTCGTCCATGGCGCCGGGGCCGTAGAACCAGCCGTAGCGCAGGACCGCGCCGCCGGCCTTGACCACCACGTCCTCGACGTGGGCGAGCGCGGCCATCCCCGGTTCCGCGGCCGTTCCGGTCATCGGGTCCAGGCCGTCGTCCTCGGACTTCACCCAGCCGCCCGCGCGGACGCCGTTCCAGGCGCCGTAGCCCTGCGCGACGACGTGCGGGACGCCGGTCGCCGCGGCGGCGGCCAGCAGGTGATCGGTGCCCTCGGTCCGCAGCCGGTTGGTGCCGGCGAACCAGCGGTCCATGTGTTTCATGTCGGCCTTGCCGGCATGGGTGACGGAGATCGCGGTCATCTGGTGCACGATCACGTCGGGCCCGGCGGTGGCGACCGCCTCGCCGACCGCGGCGGCGTCCAGCCCGTCCATGGTGACCGCGGCGGCGCCCAGTTGCCGCAGCAGGCCAAGTTTGGCCGGGTTCGTGGTGGTGGCCGTGACCTCATGGCCGCGCTCCACCAGTTGCGGCACCAGCCGCCGGCCCAGCACACCCGTTCCACCCGCGACGAATATCCGCATGATCGTCACCTTCCGCTCGGATTCCCTGTCGAAACGGGAGACGATTCGGCTCGCCCGGCTGTGACATGCCGGTCAGCCGGGGCGGCAGGAGTCCCTGACCTCGGGGAGCGGGCGGAACCCGGCCGAGCGGTAGGTGGCGACGGCGCCGGTGTTGACGCTCGGGGTGCACACCAGCGCGCTGGAGGAGCCCAGCTCGCGCAGCGCGGCGGCCGCCGCGAGGGTGATGGCGGTGCCGTGGCCGCGCCCCCGGTGGTCGCGGTGCACGCCCATCGGTTCGAGCAGCCCCGGCCTGCCCGGCCCCGCCGACCACACGGTCACCGCCGCCACCGCCGCGCCCCGGTCGTCGTGGGCGACCAGGCAGCGGGCGTCCGCGTACGGCGCTCCGGCCGCCATCGCGTGCCAGCGGTCGCCGGTGAACGTCGAGCCGTCGAACGAGGCCCGCTGGACGGCGGCCCGCACGTGCGCCTGCCGCGGCCCGGTCACCTCGATCCGCACGCCCGGGCCGGGCACCGGCTCAGCCAGGTCGCGGGTCAGCGGGGTCCACGGCTCGTCGGCCTTCCAGCCGAGCTCGGCCAGCAGTTCGGGCACCAGCGCGCCGGCGGGCGTCTCGACGTTGGCCCGGCCCGCGGCCAGCACGCCGCGCTCCGGTTCGCCGAGGTCGCGGGCCAGGCGCCGGGCGAGCGCCGCGTCCCGGTACAGGTCCGGCGCCATGGTCAGGCGCAGCAGGTCGGGCTGGTCCAGCAGCCCGACGGCGAGGACGCGACCGTCCCGGCGCCAGACGCGCAGCGCGGCCGCCGTCGCCGCCGCGCCGAAGCGCCAGAACCAGCCGATGTCGCCCGGGTGCAGCTGCATCGGCGCGCCCTCGTGCTGCCAGGCGCGCAGCGCGGCCACGATCGCGCCCAGTCCTTCGGCATCCGGCACGGTCAACACGATCGCCATGCCCGCGATCACACACCATCGCGGGGCCGCCGCGCACCGGGTTTTCCGCCCGGCCAGGCCGGCGGCCGCTTCATCAGCTCGACGAGGCTGGAGAAGCTGTCGGCCGCGTGACCCGCGTGCACGCCGCGCCTGAACAGGTCGGCCACGGCGGCCGGCAGCGCGGTGTCCACGCCGGCGTCGGCGTTGGTGTGCAGGACGTGCTCGACGCTGGCCAGGCCCATGGCCAGCCGGTCGACGTCGCCACCGTGCTCGCCGGCGTCGATGCGCCGGGCGTAGAAGGACAGGAAGTCCGGCATCGAGCTCATGGTCTGGACGGCGTGCGGCAGGACGTCGTCCGCGCTCAGGCCGTGGGCGTCGGCCAGGGCGACGGCCTGCCAGAAGCTGAGCATCGACGTCCAGAACATGACCATGCCGAGCTGGTAGAACAGCGCGGCCAGCCCGGGGTCCTCGCCGCGGTAGTCGGTGCCGGTGAGGGCTTCGAGCACGGGCCGGTGGGCGTCGAAGGCGGCGCGCGGGCCGCTGTAGAAGGTGGACGACTCGGGCCTGCCGATGCCCGACGGCGGCACGGTCACCCCGCCGGCCAGCAGCGTCGCGCCGTGCCCCGCGGCCCAGCGCGCCCCCTCGCGGGTCTTGGCCGGGGTGTCGGAGCTCAGATTGACCAGCACCCGGCCCGGCAGCGCGCCGGCCGCGGGCTCCAGCACGGTGTGCATGGCGTCGTAGTCGGTCAGGCTGAGGATCACCAGTTCGCTCGCGGCCAGCGCCGCCTCGACGCTCGCTGCACGCACGGCGCCCCGCTCGACCAGGGCGTCCGCCCGGGACGGGGTGCGGTTCCACACGGTGACCTTATGGCCGTGGCCGAGCAGGGCCAGGGCCATGGCCTGCCCCATGGGGCCGAGCCCGATGACCGTCACAGGCTGCTGGGAATGCACGTCGGACCTCCACGCCAGAACTAGAAAGAACGCTCTATTCAGAACGATGGGGGAAACCTAGCACACCTCTAAAGCGAACGTTCTAACCAGTAAGCTGGTGGGCATGGCCCCGTCCAGCACCAGAGATCGCATCGTCGTCGCCGCCGCGCGCCTGCTCCAGCGCCAGGGCTACGTCGGCACGGGCATCAAGCAGATCGCCAAGGAGGCGCAGGCCACCCTCGGCTCGGTCTACCACTTCTTCCCCGACGGCAAGCAGGCGGTCGCGGTGGCCGCCATCCAGCACGGCGAGCAGGAGTTCACCGCCCTGCTGCGGGACGCGCTCGACAGCGAGGCCGACCCGGCCGCGGCGGTCCGGGCCTGTGCCGACCGGCTCGCCGAGGCGTTGCGCGAGTCCGGCTGGGTCGACGGCTGCCCGATCACCGCGGCCGCGCTGGAGACGCTGGGCACCGACGCGGAGATCCAGCGGGTGTGCGCCGAGGCGCTGCGCGTCTGGGAGGGTCTGGTCCGCGACAAGCTGCTGCGCTCGGGCCTGGCCGCCGCCGACGCCGGGGAGCTGGCCACCACGGTGATCAGCGCGCTGGAGGGCGCCGAGGTGACGGCCCAGGTCAACCGCAGCGAAGAGCCGCTGCGGGTGGCGGGACGGCAACTGGCCCGCCTGGTCGGCACCTACGTCCCGGCGACGAACCCATCGGCAAGCTGAGCGGCTACCGGCGTTCCTCCGGCAGCGCCGGGACGGCGATCGCCCCGGCGACCGCCACACCGGCGCACACCCAGAACGCCAGGGCGTACCCGGCGGTCTGGGGGCCGGTGTGCGAGGCGGCCAGCGTGGTCAGCGCGGCGAGCCCGAGCGAGCCGCCGACCTGGCGTGAGGTGTTGAGCACGCCGGAGACCAGCCCCGCCTCGCCCGGCGCGGCCCCGGACGTGGCCGCGGTGGCCAGCGGCGGGGCGATCAGGCCCATCCCGCCGGTGATGAGCACGCCGGGCAGCACGATGCCGAGCAGCGGCCCGATGTCCTGGCTGATCACGGCCGCCTGCCAGGCGAAACCCGCCGCCGAGAGCAGCGCGCCGGCCACCAGCACCGGACGCAGCCCGAGCCGGCCGACCAGCCGCGGCGTGGCCTTGGCGGCGACGACGATGGCCAGCGTGTGCGGCAGGAACGCCAGGCCCGTCTGGAGCGCGCTGTAGCGCAGCACCTGCTGCATGTAGAGCGACAGGAAGTACCACACCGCGAAGCCCGCGAAGCTCAGCAGGAACTGCACGACGAGCGCGCCGGACACCGAGCGGGCGCGGAAGACGCGCAGCGGCATCAGCGGCGCCCGCGCGAACCTGGCCTGCACCAGCACGAACACGGCCAGCGCCAGCACCCCGACGGCCATCGGGAGCAGCGCGCGGGCCGAACCCCAGCCGTGGGCGGAGGTCTGCAGCAACCCGAACTCCACGGCCGACAGCCCCAGCGTCACCGCGACCGCCCCGGTCAGATCGAGCCCGCGAGTCCCGGAGCCGCCGGGAGCCCGGGTCTCGGTGAGCAGGCGCAGCGCGGCGATGACCGCGACCGCCCCGATCGGCACGTTGATCAGCAGGATCCAGCGCCACGACAGGTGGTCGGTGAGCAGCCCGCCGGCCAGCGACCCCACCGCCCCGCCGGCCGCGCCGACCGCGCCCCACGTGGCGATCGCCCTGGCCCGCACCGGCCCGGCCGGGATGGACGTGGTCAGGATCGTCAGCGTCGCCGGCGAGACCACGGCCGCGCCGAGCCCCTGCAGCGCCCGCGCGGCGATCAGCGACTCGGGCGTGGTGGCCAGCCCGCCGGCCAGGCTGGCGATCGCGAACACCGCCAGGCCGGCGACGAAGACGCGCCGGCGCCCGTACAGGTCGGCGGCCCGCCCGCCGAGCAGCAGGAACCCGGCGAACGTCAGGACGTAGCCGTTGACCACCCACTGCAGCCCCTCGGCGCCCATCCGGAGCTCGGCGTCCATGGCGGGCAGCGCGACGTCCACGATCGCCACGTCGAGGACCATCATGAACTGCGCCAGGCACACCAGCGCGACGATCGGCCAGACGGGGACGGGCGGCGTGGCGGCACCCCGCCCGGACGGGGGTGCGTCTGCGGCTTTCGTCATGATCAGTACCTGTTCCCGCGCCCGGCGGGCGTCACACGACGGCGACGGCATCGAGTTCGACGAGGAACCCGGGCCCGAGGCCGGCGACCACGTGGACGGTGATGGCGGGCGGCGGGTCGGCCCGGTTCCACACCTCCTGGAAGGCGGCCACGCCCTCGTCGAACGTGTGGCCCTGCACCACAGCGATGCGCCAGTGCACGATGTTCGCCAGGCTCGCCCCCTCGCTCTCCAGGATGGTGATGAGGTTGCGGAACACCTGCCTGGCCTGCTCGCCGACGGTGTCGCCGACGACCTTGCCGTCGGGGCCGACGCCGTTCTGCCCGCCGATGTAGATCGTCTTGGCCGGCTGCTCGACCACGACGGCCTGGCTGAACGCGGGGCTGCGGTGCAGCCCTTCGGGGTTGATGTGCCGAACGCCCATGAGTGTTCACCTTTCGCTCGATGACACCGGTAATAGCGGTGTCGCTGCGACACCAGTTATAGTGGTGTCATGCCCGTGAACGCAACCGGACGGACACTGCACGACCCCAAGGGCGGGTCGTTCTGGTTCGACGCCGGCGCACTCTGCCTCGACTTCGCCCACACCGGCGGCGAAGGCCCCTACGCCGTGTTCGAGAGCCTCCACGAGCCCGCCGACCTGGCCGAATGGCTGGCCCAGCCGCCCATCGAGGCGGTCATGACGGTCGAGGTGAGCGCCGCCGACCTGGCCGCGGCCAAGACCCTGCGCCAGGCGATCTGGGAAGCGGCGCACGCCAGGGCGGCCGATCGCCCGCCGCCCGCCGCGGCGATCGCGGCCGTCAACCGGGCCGCGGCCGCCGCGCCGCTGGTGCCCGAACTGGCCGGCGACGGCGCGAGCGCCGGATGGGCGGCGCCGGTGCGGGCGTCGCAGGCGCTGTCGACGCTGGCCAGGGAGATGATCGAGCTGCTGTCCGGGCCGCTGTCCGGGCGGATCCGCGAATGCGCGAGCGACAACTGCCCGCTGGTGTTCGTCGACACCTCACGCCCCGGCGCCCGGCGCTGGTGCGCGATGGAACGCTGCGGCAACCGGCACAAGCTCCGGGCCAGGCGCGCCCGCCGGGCCGCCGACACGTGATCGACCAAAGACGGTCCCGGGTACATCGATGGATGTACCCGGGATCTCGCTTCCGAGGCCGATGAGCGGGCCACGCGGCGTTGCCATGCTGGACGAATGAAGCGGATCGACGCACTCGACGTGCTGCGGGGCGTGGCCATCCTCGGCACCCTGGGCACCAACATCTGGATCTTCACGGCTCCTGGCGGACCGTCCGAGCCCTTCGGCCTGCAGAAGACGGTCGTCGAGACGTTCCTGCACTTCCTCACCAACGGCAAGTTCCTCGGCCTGCTCACCCTGCTGTTCGGGGTCGGCCTGGAGCTGCAGTACCGCAGCGCGGTACGCAAGGGGCTGCGCTGGCCCGGCCGCTACCTGTGGCGGGCGGCCCTGCTGTTCGCCGAGGGCGTCGCGCACTACGTGCTGATCTTCGAGTTCGACGTGCTCATGGGCTACGCGCTGACCTCGATGATCGTCGCGTACCTGATCGGGCGCAGCGAGCGCGTGGTGCGCGGCTGGATGATCGGCGCGGGCGCGGTCCACCTGCTCATCGTCGGCCTGGTCACCCTGCTCCTGCTGAACGCCCCGGCGGCGCGGCCGTCCGGCAGCACGCTCTACCGCGACGGGACCTGGCCGCAGCAGGTGGTCGCGCGCCTGGAGGGCCTGGCGATCTACCGCATCGAGCTGATCTTCATCATCCCGATGGGGATCGTGCTCTTCCTGGCCGGGTCGCGGCTGCTCAGAGCCGGGGTGTTCGCCCCCGAGGGCGCACTGCTGCGCCGCCGGCTGATGATCGCCGGGCTGGGCGTCGCGGCGCCGCTCAACCTGCTGACGTCATACGCCGGTCCCGCCTGGTTCGCGATCGACCGCTACGTGCTGCCGCCGCTCGTGGCGCTCGGCCTGCTCGGCCTGGTCACCACGATCGTGCTGGAGACGCGCGGCGAGCCCGGTCTCGTCCGGCGCGGCCTGGCCGACGTCGGACGCGCCGCCCTGTCCTGCTACGTCTTCCAGAACGTGGTCGCGAGCTTCGTCTGCTACGGCTGGGGCCTGGGCCTGGCCGCCCGGCTCGACTGGCTGCGCCCGTGGTGGGTGCCGGTGGCCTGGGCGGGCATCTGCCTGCTGTTCGTGGTGCTGTCGTCGTGGTGGCTGCGCCGCTTCACCCGCGGCCCGATTGAGCTGGCCTGGCAGTGGGCCTACCAGGCGCCGTTCCGCACGAGCGTGCCCGCGGGCAAGTGAGCCCGGTCAGTTGGAGAAGCCGCCCTGCGGCTGGATGATCTCCAGGTTGGTGCCGTCGGGGTCGTTGAAGTAGGCGACCCGGGTGCCGAGCGCGGCCCGCGGGGTCACCTCGCCCTCGACGAAGGTGTAGTCGTCGCCGAGGAAGTCGTAGCCGGCCTCCTTCATCCGCCGGTACACCGCCTCGAAGTCGTCGACCTTGAAGCACAGGTGCATCGAGCCCGGCCGGTTCGCCGCCCCGTTCGTGCGCTCGCCGGCCGGTTCACGGAACTCGATCAGGTCGATGCCGACGTTGTCGAGATTGATCGTGGCGTAACGCAGTTTCGCGTCGGACAGGCCCTGCGACCGGCCGAAGGGCACGCTGTCCATGGTCTCGCCGGCGACGACCGGCTCCCGCCCGGTCAGCGCACGGTAGAACGCGATCGACGCGTCCAGGTCGGAGACCGAGATGCCGACGTGGGCGGCCCGGGTGAGGTCCATCGCGGTGCTGGAAACGGCCATGGTCCGTCCCTTCCCCGGCCGGGGCGGGGACGTTCACCCGGCCGGGTAAAGATCGTCCATGCCGGGGGACGGCCGTCCGCCGCCCCCCGCGGAAGGTCAGGCGAACGGCAGCAGCCGCCGCAGCTCGCCCGCCTCGGCCCGCCTGCCGTACGGCGCGAGCTGGAAGGTCTCCGGGCCGAGGAACTCCGACCAGTGCTTCTCGACGAAGGCGCGGCAGGCGTCCACGTCGCCGGCCGGGGGCACCTGGTCCAGCAGGCCGCGCTGGTAGGGGGCGAACTCCAGGAACTGGGAGGCGTGCGCGAGGCAGGCGTCCAGCTTGGCCTGCGCCACCGGGGCGACGTCCACGACCACGTCGGCGCGGTGGTGCGGGCCGCTGGCGTAGTCGGTCATCAGCAGGCAGACGGGCTGGCGGTCCATGGCGGGCTTGCCGCACTCGACGTTGCGCACCGTGACGAGCTCCACGGCCTGCTCGGCCAGCCGGCCGGCGGCCCGGTTGTCGGGGTGTCCCGCGCCGTCGCCGTGCAGGGCGATCACCAGGTCGGGACGCCACGCGCGGATCTCGCGCATCACGCGCAGCCGCAGCTCGACCGTGGGCTCCAGCAGGCCGTCGTGCACGTCGAAGATCTCGTAGTCGACCACGCCGAGCGCGTCGGCCGCCCGCCAGGCCTCCTGCGCCCTGCGTCGGGCCAGCGGCGCGCGTTCGAGCTCGTGGTGCCCGGCGTCGCCGTTGGTGAGCGTCAGGAACTTCACCGCGTGCCCGGCCCCGGCCAGCAGGGCGGAGGTGCCGCCCGCGTAGATCTCGGGTTCGTCGGGGTGGGCGGCGATCACCAAAGTGCGCAACATCTCTCAGCTTTCGTTGGGTGTGCCGGTACGGCCTGCCGTACCGGCCTGGAAGACCTGCTCGCGAGTCAGGTCGAGGGCATAGCGGACGGCGCCTTCGAGCACCGCGTTGCCGCTGACCCGGCTGACGGCGACGGTGACGGGCGCCAGGCCCGTGGGGGCCAGCAGTTCGGCGACGCGGGCACGCAGCGGCTCGCCCGCGGCGGTGCACACGGGGCCGCCGAGCACGACCCGGCCGGGGTCGAGCACGCCGACGGCGGCGGTGACGCCGAGCGCGACCCGCTGGGCGAAGTCGTCGAGGAAGGCGCCGGAGGGCCCGGCGCCGAGGAAACCGGTGACGGCACGCAGCGTGGGCTCGACGTCGAGCCCGTGCGCGGCGGCCAGTTCGGCCAGCGGGGCCGCGCCGAGCAGCGCGCCCAGCACGCCGCCGTCGGGGCCGTACAGACGGCCGCAGCTGACCGGGTCGGGCACGATCACCGAGCCGACCTCGCCGCCGCGCCCGGTGACGCCGCGCCACAGCGCGCCGTTGAGCACGGCGCCGGCGCCGACGCCGGTGCCGACCCAGAAGAGCACGAAGCTGCTGCCCTTGTGCTCCTCCAGCTCGCGGATGGCGACCAGGTTGACGTCGTTCTCCACCCGGAAACGGTCAGGGCCGAGCCGTTCGCGCAGGTCACCGAGGTCGTCGAGGTGCGACCAGCCGGACAACTGCACGGCTTGGCGCAGCCGGTGCCCCTCGGGGTCGACGATGCCGGGCACGCCGAGCACGATCTGGTCGAGGTCGGCCAGGGCGACGCCGGCCTCGCGCGCGGCCGCCTCGACCGCGCCGGTCAGGAACGCCACCGCGTCGGTGCCCTCGCCCGGGGCCTCGGCCTGGTGGCCGCCGCGCACCTCGCCGGTCAGGTCGGCCACCGACACCTCCACGGCCCTGGCGGTCAGATCGACGCCCGCCACCCAGGCGGCCGCGCCGTTCAGCTCCCAGAGCTGGGCGGCCGGGCCCGCGTTGCCCGGCTTGGTGCCGGCCTTGCGTGCCAGGCCCCCGTTCTCCAGGCGGCGCAGCACCTCGGCCGCCGACGCCTTGGACAACCCGGTGTGATGCTCGAGCTCGGCTCGGGTGAGCGCGCCGTGCCGCAGCAGCAGCTCCAGGGCGGCCCGCTCGTTGAGGGTACGGAAAACGGTGGGGTTACCGGTGGACACTTACTTCACGGCTCCTGACGTCAACCCGGACTGGATGTGTCGCTGGAAGACGATATAGGCCACCACCACCGGCAGGACGGCCATGCTGAGCGCGGCGAACAAGGCCGGCCAGTCCGCCTCGTACCCGGCGATGGTCGAGATGTCGGCGATGCCCTGCGTGATCACCCAGGTGCTCTTGTCGCCGGGCAGCAGCACCAGCGGCAGCAGGTACTGGTTCCACTGGCCGAGCACGTTGAAGATGGTCAGGCTGACCAGGCCGGGCTTGGCCATCGGCAGCATGACCTGGAAGAACGTACGGGTGTGCGAGGCCCCGTCGATCATCGCCGCCTCGGCCACCGCGTCCGGCAGGCCGCGGAAGAACGAGGTGAGGAAGAAGACGGTGAACGGCAGCGAGTAGGCGATGTAGACCAGGACCAGCCCGAGGTGCGTGTTGAGCAGCCCGAGCCCGTCGACCACGAAGAACAGCGGCACCAGGGCCAGGAACACCGGGAAGGCCATGCCGGAGACGAACAGGAAGTAGATCAGCCGGTTGCCCGGGAAGCGGTAGCGGGCCAGCACGTAGGCCGCCATCGAGCTGAGCAGCATGGTGCCGGCAACGCCGAAGAACACCACGACCACCGTGTTGAGCAGGTAGCGGCCGACGTTGGCGCGTTCCCACGCCCGCGCCCAGTTGTCCCAGCGCAGGTCGGCGGGCAGTTGCAGGGCGTCGCCGAAGATCTCGCCGTTGCTCTTGAAGGAGGCCAGCAGCGTCCAGATCAGCGGGGCGATGATGAGCAGCGCCCACACCGCCAGGACGGCCTGCGCCAGGCCGCCGGAGAGTTTGCGGCCCATGTCAGTAGACGATCCTCTCTCGCCTGGTGACCCGCATCGTCAGCGCGGCGAAGGTGAGGGTCAGGAAGAACAGCGCCACGCCGAGCGCCGAGGCGTAACCGAAACGTGAGTAGCCGAAGGCGTTCTTGTAGATCTCGGTGGCCAGCACCGCGGTCGCGCCGTCCGGCCCGCCCTGCTCCATCGACAGCACGTTGACCAGGGCGAACCCGTCGAAGGCGGCGATGCCGAGATAGATCCAGCCGACCTGGACGGTGTCCCACAGCAGCGGCAGGGTGATGGAGAAGAAGGTCCGCACCCGGCCGGCGCCGTCGAGCGAGGCCGCCTCGAAGACGTCCTTCGGGATGGCGGCCATGCCCGCGGAGAAGAGCACCACGTAGAAGCCGACCGCCTGCCAGACCATGACGGCGATGATCGACCAGAGCGCGAGCCGCTGGTCGGTCAGCCAGCCGACCGGCTCCAGCCCGAGCCGGACGAGCGCGCCGTTGATCACCCCGCTGGAGTCGGGGCGGTAGACGGCCTTGAACAGCACGCCGACCACCGCCACCGCGAGCACCTGGGGCAGGAAGAACACGACCCGGTAGAAGCCGGAGCCCCTGACCCCGGTCATCGTCCCCCCGCGCGCGCCGCCGGCCGCGTTGAGCAGGTAGGCGAACAGCAGCGCGAGTGAGACGGTGGCCAGCGGCATGGCCACGAGCAGGACCGCGTGGTTGCGGACCGCCTGCCAGAAGGTGTCGTTGCCGAACATCCGCAGGAAGTTGTCCAGCCCGACGTAGTCGAGTCCCGCCGAGACCCCGCGCCAGTCGGTCAGCGCGATCTGGAACGCCTGCGCGTACGGGCTGATCACGAAGACGACGTAGAGAAGGACGGGCAGGAGCAGGAACCCCGCCACGAAGCCGTGCCGCCGCATCGGTCAGACGCTCCTGGTCTGCTTGGCGATGGAGGAGTCGGCCTTCAGCTCGTCGGCCTTCTTCTGCATGTTGGCGCAGAACTCCTCGGCGGTGATGCGCCCGGCCATGACCGAGTTGGTCTGGGTCTGCCCGTGGTCGAACAGCTCCTTGTACCAGGTCTCGAAGCGGGCGTCGGTGATGGTGTTCTTGCCCGCGGCCTCCTGGGCCTTGGCGGCGCTGTTGACGGCGGAGGTGAGCTGCAGGCCGTCGACCAGGCCGTTGACGATGGTGAGGTTCTTGGTCATCTCGGTGTAGCCGCGCGCGCCGTCCTTGGACAGCATCACGCGCAGGTACTCCAGGCCGCCCTGCGGGTTCTTGCCCTTGGCGGAGACGAAGAAGGACTCCGAGACGCCGATCATGATCGCCTCGTACGGCAGGACGTCGGCGGCGGTGATGCTCGGGACGGGCGCGATGGCGTACTCGAAGGTGTCCGGCTTGTCCTTGGCCATCTCGTTCTCCAGCCAGGAGCCGCACGGGTAGAACAGGACCTTGTCCTGCAGGTGCTTGACCTGGGTCTGGGTGTGGTCGAGGCCGAAGTAGGCCTTGTCGCCGTAGTCCTTCTGGATCTGCGCCCAGGCGGCGACGGCCTGCTTGACCGGTTCGGCGGTCCAGGCGCCGTCGGCCAGGTTGTCGATGTCGATGATGACCTGGTTGCCGCCGATCTTGGCGGCGCTGTAGACGAGGTTCCACAGCTGGTAGAAGGGGCCGACCTGGCCGGGGTAGGCGAACAGCGCGATCCCGGCCTTCTTCGCCTCCTCACCGAGCGCGTTGAACTCGGCCCAGGTCTTGGGAACGTTCCAGCCCTTGGCCGCGAAGAGCTTGGCGTTGTACCAGAGCGCGCGGTGGGCGACGGTGTACTGCAGCACGCGCGGCACGCCGTCGATGAGCGAGTTCTCGTACGCGCCGCCGACCAGCGTGTCCTTGACCTTCTTGTCGGGGAAGGCCAGCGACGGGGCCTCGAACAGCGGGGTGAGGTCGGCCAGGTGGCCCTCCTGGACCAGCGACTGCAGGTCGAGCGCTTCCGGTCCGGAGTTGTTGACCACGTCGGGCACGTCGCCGGCGATGAAGCGGGGGCGCAGCTGGGTGCCGACCTTCTGGGTGGCGACGTGCTTGATCGGGGCCTGCGGGTGCAGCTTGCGGTAGCCGGCCTGGTGCAGGTCCACGGCGTACTTGTCGCCGTTGCCGCCGCTGAAGATGACGACTTCGAGCTGCCGGGCGGCGTCCACGCCGAACGGGTTGGCCGCGGAGGTCGCGGCGGCGGAGGCGGTGGGCGAGGGGGCGGCGGCGCCGCGGCCGGTGGTGGCACAGGCGGCGAGGGGGGTGGCCAGCGCGGCGAGGCCGAGCCCGCGCAGGACGTCGCGGCGGGTAGGGGACATTGCTTCCTCCTGGACGCTAACCGTCCGGATACCTTCCAGACGGTTAGCGGCCGACTATAGGAGGGGATTCCCGCGCCCGTCAAGGAGGTGACGGGAGCCGGGAATCGCCCGGATTCAGAACCGGCCGCGCAGCCGGGCCTTGGCGTCCTCGCCCGCGCCGATGTGGTCCAGCGCGCTCAGCGCCGCGCCCGCGATGGGCGGCAGCTCGGCGACGACCCGCTCGGCCAGCGGCGCCTCGGCGGCGAACCGCTCGTCGAGCAGCGCGGTCAGCAGCGGGTCGCGGGCCTGCAGGATCCCGCCGCCCAGCACCACCTCGGTCGGCGTGCCGAGCAGGTCGAGCCGGGTGAGACAGACCCTGGCCATCGCCACGATCTCGTCGGCCATCCGCTCGACCAGGCCGCGCGCGATCGCGTCGCCGTCCGCGGCCACCTTGAACAGGCCCGGCGTCAGCTCCATCAGCCGCTCCCGCGCGAGCACGCCGCGATGCAGGTCGATGACCACCTGCTCGACCGTTTCCGCGCCGAAGTGCGACCTGACCAGCTCGGCCAGCTCGGTCGGCGCGCCCCGGCCGTCCTCGGCGCGCACGGCGTGCCACAACGTCTCGGACGACAGCCCGAGACCGCCGCCCCAGTCGCCGCTGATCGCCCCGAGCGACAGGAACCTGGCCAGCCGCCCGCCGGGGGAGACGCCGACCGCGTTGATGCCCGCCCCGCACACCACCGCGACGCCCCACGGGCCCGACGCGCCCGAGCGCAGCAGGGCGAAGGTGTCGTTGCGCACCAGCACGTCGCGGGCCAGGCCGCGGCCCGACAGGGCGGTCGCCAGCTCGTGCTCCTCCTCGGGCAGGTCGGCCCCGGCCAGGAAGGCGACCAGGTGGTCGGCCTGGCCGGTGAAGCCGTCCAGGCCGCGTACGACGTCCTCGACGACCCTGGCGGCCTGGCCGGCGCCCGCGCTCTGCGGCACGAAGGGGCCGCCCCGGCCGCGGGCCAGGATCTCGCCGCGCTCGTTCAGCAGCAGCACGTCGGTCTTGCTGTTGCCGCCGTCCACGGCCAGCACGTTCACCACGGCAGGCACCGCCCGTCCTCGTCCATCAGCGGGTTCACCACGACAGGTACCGCCCGTTGTTCTCCAGGAGCAGGGTGGTCAGCTCGGCGGCGATCGCCTCCTGGCCGACCAGCGGGTGCGCCAGCAGCGCGTTGCGCACCCGGTCCGCGCCGCCGTGCAGGGCCGCCTGCAGCGCCAGCTCCTCGTAGGCGGACACGCCCGCGATCAGGCCGGCGTAGAGCGGCTCCACCGGGTCGACGGGCAGCGGCACGGCGCCGTCCTTGGTGATCGTCGCGGGCACCTCGATGACCGCCTCGTCGGACAGGAAGGGCAGCGTGCCCGCGTTGCGGGTGTTGACCACCTGGACGTCCCCGCGATCGCCGAGCAGCGAGGCGATGAGCGCCACGGCGGCCTCGGAGTAGAACGCGCCGCCGCGCTTGGCCAGCGCCTCGGGCTTGGTGTCGACGGCCGGATCGGCGTAGAGACGCAGCAGCTCCTCCTCCAGCGCGGCGACCTCGGCGGCCCGCGAGGGCTGCCGCCGCTGCTCCTCGACCACCAGGTCGTGGGCGTAGAAGTAGCGCAGGTAGTAGGAGGGCACGGTCCGCAGCCGCTGGATCAGCTCCAGCGGCAGGTGCAGGTCGTCGGCGATGGCCTGCCCGTGCTCGGCGATCAGGCGGGGCAGCACGTCCTCGCCGTCCACGTGGACCGTGCGCTCCCAGGTCAGGTGGTTGAGCCCGACGTGGCCCAGCCGGACCCGCTCCGGCGCCAGGCCGAGGTGGGCGGCGAAGCGGCGCTGGAAGCCGATCGCCACGTTGCACAGGCCGATCGCGCGGTGCCCGGCGTCCAGCAGGGCCCTGGTCACGATGCCGACGGGGTTGGTGAAGTCGACGATCCAGGCGTCCGGCGCGTGCGTCCTGACCTGCTCGGCCAGGTCGAGCACGACCGGCACCGTACGCAGCGCCTTGGCCAGTCCGCCCGCGCCGGTGGTCTCCTGCCCGACGCAGCCGCACTCCAGCGGGAAGGTCTCATCGACCTGGCGTGCCGCCTGGCCGCCCACCCTGAGCTGGAACAACACCGCCTGCGCGCCTTCGACGCCACGCTGGACGTCCGCGGTGGCCACCACCCGAGCCGGGTGCCCGGCCCTGGCCAGCATGCGGCGCGAGACGCCCGCCACCAGGTCCAGCCGGGTGGCGTCGGGATCGACGAGCGCGATCTCGGTCAGCGGGAGCTCGTCACGCAGGCGGGCGAAACCGTCGATCAGCTCCGGCGTGTACGTCGAACCGCCTCCGACAACAGCGAGTTTCATCCCCGTCTCCTTCCATGGTCAACCAATTAGGAAACTTTCCTAACCGGGGCAATCTAGGAAGTCAGGGAGTGTTCGGTCAATTCGGGACGTGCGGCGGCTTACCGATGGGGGTCCTTCATCCGATATCGTCCGGCCACGCCCTGTCAGAGGGAAGGCGGTTCGGAGAGGACGAGTGGGATGCGCCGGCTGGCGATCACCCTGGCGGCACTCGCGGCGGCCATGGTCGCCGTGGCCATGGCGGCCAGGTTCGCGGTGCCCGCCCAGGCCCGCGTGCGCCCCGGGGTGGTGTCCGGCGACGACGTGGCCGGGCTCGCCTACTCGCTGCTCGGCGCGCTGCTGGTGGTCAAACGCCCGCGCCTGCGCGTCGGCTGGCTCATGCTCGCCGGCGGCTTCCTGACCGCCATGCTCGGGCCCGCGCAGGCCGCCTTCGACTGGATCTCCTACCGCGGCGACCCCGCCGACCTGCACGTCGTCCTGTACGTCACGAACGCGGTCGGCGCGCTCGCCATCTTGTCGGTGGACCTCCTGCTGCCGCTGCTCTACCCGGACGGACGCCCGCCCTCGCGCCGCTGGCTGCCGGTGGCGGTCCTGGTGAGCGCGTTCATGGTGATCCAGTCGGTGGCGTTCATCGGCCGGCGGACGCCGCCCGGCTCCCGGCTGGGGCCCAACCCGCTGGAGACGTCCTGGGCGGCGCCGGTGTGGGACGCCGTCATCGCCACGCCGGTCAACCAGTTCGTCATCGCCGAGGCGCTGTGCCTGCTGTCGCTGGTGGCCAGATTCCTGGCCGCGGACGCCGAGCGGCGGCGCCAGATCGGCTGGCTGCTCTACGCGGTCGCGGCCAACCTGCTGGTCGAGCACTGGGCGCCGTTCTCCGTCCTGTCGATGATCACCACCGCGGCCATCCCGGCCGCCATCGTCGTGGCGATCATGCGGTACCGGCTGTACGGCATCGACACCCTGGTCAGCCGCACCCTGATCGCGGCCGGGCTGGTCGGCCTGCTGAGCGCCGCCTACTTCGGCGCGGTCACGCTGTCCAGCCTGCTCACCTCCGGCAGGCACCCGATCGCCGGCGTCGCGGCCGCGCTGATCGCCGGGGCCTGCTTCCAGCCGCTCAGACGCCACCTGCGGCGGCTGCTCGACCGGCTGTTCTACGGCACGGCCGGCGACGTACGGCTGCTGACCGAACGACTCGAACGCCAGGCCCGCTCCGCCGACCCGGCCAGCGCGCTGCCGGCCGCCGCCGAGACCCTGCGCGAGGGGCTGGCGGTCACCGGCGTCGCCGTCCACCTGCCCGGGGTGCCCGGCGGGCGGGTCGAGGCCGGCCACGTGGGGGAGAGGTGCCGCGAGGTGCCGCTGGTCTGGCACGGCGAGGAGGTGGGCCGCCTGCTCATCGGCCCGCCCGAGGCCAGGCGCTTCCCGGCCGCGCACGACGAGCGGGTGATCGCCGCGCTGCGGCCGGGCATCGCCGACATCGCCCACGCCGTCCGGCTGACCGCCGACCTGCAACGCTCGCGCCGGCGCATCCTGACCACCCGCGAGGAGGAGCGCCGCAGGCTGCGCCGCGACCTGCACGACGGGCTCGGGCAGTCGCTCGGCGGCCTGGCCATGTCGATCAACGCCGCCCGCCTGTCGCTGCGCTCCGCCCCCGACGCCGCCGAACGCCTGCTCGCCGAACTGGGCACGAGCATGGCCGACGTCACCGACGACATCAAGACGCTCGTCTACGGCCTGCGCCCGCCCGCCCTGGACGACCTCGGCCTGGCCGGAGCCGTCCGCGCGCTGGCCGGCGAGTCCGCCGTGCCGGAGGTCGGCGTGAGCGTCGAAGGCGACCTGGCCGGGCTGCCCGCCGCCGTCGAGGTGGCCGCCTACCGGATCGCGCAGGAGGCGCTGACCAACGTACGCAGGCACGCCGGCGCCCGTACCTGCCAGATCACCCTGCGGCGGGGCGAGCGGCTGCGTATCGTGGTGGCCGACGACGGCGCCGGACTGCCCGCGGACGTGCGGGCGGGCGTCGGGACGCGGTCGATGCGCGAACGCGCCGCCGAACTCGGCGGCACCTGCACGATCAGCTCACCGCCCGAGGGCGGCACCGTGGTCGAGGCCCTGCTCTGACCCGGCCGTCCGGACGGAGAACCCATGAGGGGAGCGGCCGCTCCCGCCGACCGAGAAGCAGCCGAACGGAACCCGGTGCGGCATGCGCCCTGGCGACAAGCTGATCGAGAAGATCCGCGACGGCGACACGAGCGCCGGAGCGCGAGACAAGGCCACCTCGTACCTGTTGCACGAACTGGGCAAGGGATACCCGCCCAGGAACCTGGCCAGGCTCCTGACCAGCGACAACCCGGACGCGGTCGAAGCAGGCGCCTGGCTGCTCGCCGAGCAGGGCCGACACGGCGTCGAGCTGCGGCACCTGGCCGTCCCCCTGCTCGGCCACCCGGCGGAGGGGGTGCGGTTCTGGGCGATCGACTCGCTGGTGACCTGGGCGACCATCGAGGACGCGCCGGCGCTCGCCCTGGCGATCGCCGCGGTGGCCGACGACTCCCGGGCCGTCCGCTGGAAGGCGCTGCACTTCCTCACCGCGACCGGCCCGTCGGAACTGGCGGCGGGCGCGGCGTCGCTGCCGGATCCGGCGCTGCGGACGCCGGCCCTGTGGCTGGCCGGGCAGAACCTGGGCTCCTTCGACCGCGACGGTATCCTGGCCCGGCTCGGCAGCCCGGACCCGCTGACGGCGACGTTCGCCGTCGCCGCGGCCAAGCGCCTGATCACCATGGACCGGACGCTGCTGGAGCACGCGACACGGGTGGCCGACGACGAGCTCGCCCGCTATGCCGAGAGGGAGCTCGAAACCGGATGAACGCAGCATGACGACCGTCCGCGGGGAGTCGCGTGACCGACAGGCCGAGGTGGTCTTCGACCGGGCGCGTGCGGTGAACGCGGACTTCACCGAGACCCGGTTCGCCGGCTTCTTCGCCCACGACAGCGAGTTCGAGCGCTGCGACTTCTCCGGCGCCGCCTTCGACCAGCTGTCGCTGGGCGGCACCCGCGCCGACGGCCAGGAGTGGGACGGCGTCGCCTGGCCGCGCACCGTCTTCCGCGACTGCGTGTTCCGCCGCACCCGGTTCGCGACGTTCACCCACTTCGGCAACGTCCGGTTCGAGCGGTGCACCTTCGACCGGTCCCGCCTGCGCGGGCAGACCGCCACCCAGGAGGCCGAGTTCGTCGACTGCGTCTTCCTCGGCCCGGTGCGCGACATCAACTTCTTCGGCCGGCCGCCCGCCCGCCTCCGGACGGCGCTGGGCAGGGACCGCAACGACTTCAGCGGCAACGACTTCACCGCCGCCGAACTCGACGACGTCTCCTTCCGCGACATCGACCTGCACGCCCAGCGCTTCCCAGGCCCACCCGGATACGCGCTCCTCGACCGCGTCGCCGAACGGGCCGGCGCCGTGCTGGCGCTGGTCGAGGGCTGGCCGGACGGTGAGCACCGTCGGGAGGCCCGGTATGCGCTGGAGTTCCTCGCCGGGACGGCGGCGGAATGGAACGCCGGTCACGCCCTGGTGACCCCCGCGCAGCTGGGCCGCAGGCTGCCGCCCGCACTTCGCGAAGAGCTGTTCCAGGCGTTCAGACGCACATCCAGCGATACATCCCGTGGCCGAGCCGCACCGCCTGGCGAGCCAGGTCACGTACCGCGGTGATGCGCTCGATCTCGTAGCCGTCGAGCAGTTCGTCCTCGGCGTACTCGCGCAACCGCGCGTCGTCCACGCCGGCGAACGCGGTGACCGTCTCCGGCATCACCCGGTACACGCCGGCCGCCTCGCCGTCGTCCACGAGGACCCGGCTCTCGGGGAACTCGCTGAGGTCGCGTCCGGTGAGCTCGGCGACCAGGTCACCGAGCTCGGAGATCCAGCCCTTGCAGTCGACGTACGGCAGCTTCGCCCCCGCCGGGCCGTAGGACATCGCCCGCTCGGCCGTTTCGTCGGAGTCGGCGGTGAAGTAGTCGACCAGCACACCCATGGTCGAACACCTTATCGATCAGGCCGTCCACCCGCCATGGCGGGGAAGGGCACCGGCGGGGACCGGGACGGAGGACAGACCAGGGGTGGGACGGAACGCGCGAGCCCGCGCCGCCGCCAGGCGGGCCGCGGCGCGGGAATCGGCGGCGTCTCCGGAACGCCAGACCTCCCACGCCGGGTAGGAGGGCCCGTCGATGGCGTCCACGGCGATCAGCCCGCTGATGCGGGCGATGTCGGAGGAGGCGACCAGGTCGAGGCCGACGCGCTGGAGGATGGCCAGCGACATCCGCGCACCGAGCACGCCCGCGCCGTCGGGGGCGCGCGTCGGCAGGGGGCAGTGGAAGACGTCGGTCAAGCCGTGGTCCAGCCGGCCGACGTTCTCGGCGGCGATCCGGCTCAGCTCCTGGGAGATGGCGCCGGCCTCGGCCCGCAGCCACCGCAGCTCCTCCAGATCGGCGGGCGAGACCCACACGCGGGCGTAGATCCCCTCGAAGTGCGGGCTGCGGGCCAGGGCCGCGAAGCCGGGATCGGACCAGATGGTCAGGCAGTCGTTCCAGCCCAGGTCCACCGCGGCCCGTAAGTGCCCGATGCCGCCCTGGACGTCCCCGAGCCGGCCGTGCAGGTCGGCGAGCATCGCATGGATCATCGCCAGCCCCCAGCGCGGCCCCCGCCGCCACGCCTCGGGCAGCAGCGCCGTCAACGCCTGCCGCCCCCGCGTCACGTCCCCGTGGACGAGCGGCCGGCAGGCCGTGTACAACTCGTCGAACCCGACTTCCATCCCCACCCCGAACCGCCTCGGCACCGTGCTTACGGATCTTGAATAACACGATTCACGCCCCGCCCGACAGCGGCAGCCCGGGGGCCTGTTCAGCCGCCTGTCGCGGAGCCTCTGCCGGACGGTGGGCAGGCCCGGCATGGGCATACCAGGGGCTGGGCGGCGGTGCGTGGCGCGTCAGGGGGTGAAGGCGGCCGTGTGCTCCTGGGCCCAGGTGGCGAACGGGCGGCCGGGGCGGCCGATCAGGTGCTCCAGGTCCGTGGTGATCTCGGTCGGCACGCCGTCGTTCAGCTGCTGCCAGTCCAGCAGCGCGTCGGCGATGGGGCCCGGCAGGTAGTCGGCCATCTCCGCCTTCCACTCCTCGCGGGTGACCTGCTTGATGGCGATGTCCCGGCCGATCGCCCGGCCGAGTACGCCGATCTGCTCGGCGCACGTGATCGAGTCGGGGCCGGTCAGCGTGTACGCCCGGCCGCCGAGCGCGGGATCGGTGAGCACGGCGGCCGCCGCCTCGGCGAGGTCGGCCTCATGGAGGGGATCCACGTACGAGCCGGGGAACGGCAGGCTCACCGGCGCCCCCGCCTTGATCGGCCAGGCCCAGGCCAGGGCGTTCCCGGCGAACGTGCCGGGGCGGAGCAGCGTGCCGCGGACGGGGGCGGCGGTCAGGGCGCGTTCGACGTCCAGGTGGGACTTGGCCAGCGGATTGGCGTCAGGGTCCGGCGCAAGCACGGCGGACGACGAGAGCAGCACGAGGTGCGACACCCCGGCGGTGACGGCCTCCTTCACGAACGCGTCGATGTGCGACGGCTCGGCGTACAGGAAGACCGAGTCGACCCCGGCCAGCGCGGCGGGGAAGGTGGCCGGGTCGGTGAGGTCGCAGGCGACGACGGACGGGTCTTCGGGACGGCTCGAAGCGGGACGTACGGGCAGGCCGCGTCGGCGCAGCAGGGCGATGAGCTCGCCGGCCACGGCGCCGCGAGCGCCGGTGACGAGGATGGTCATGTCGGAACAGGCCTTTCTGATCATGGGGAAGCCCGGCGGCCGGGAACAGCGCGGCGGCGCGAGCTTAGGCGGTAAGGTAGAGGGCGTGACACACAAAGTGCGCCACACAAAGGTTGTGTGACGCAAATAAATGTGAGGGTGTGGGACCGCCGGTGTCAAATCGAGCAGAAACGCTGCAGCGGATCATGGACGAGAGCCAGCGGCACTACGCCGCGTACGTGCTGTTCAACCAGGCGCTGGCCGACCATCTGCGGATCCACTCCACCGACCTGCAGTGCGTGGCGCTGCTCGATCTGGAGTCCGGGCCGGTCAGCACCGGGGCGATCGCCCGGCTCACCGGCCTGACCCCCGGTTCCGCCACCCGCCTGGTGGACCGGCTGGAGAAGGCGGGCCTGGTGGAGCGGCACCCGGACCCCGCCGACCGCCGGCGTGCCCTGGTCGCGTTGGCGCCGTCGGCGCGGGAGCGGATCAGCTCGGCCTGGGAGCGTCCGGGGCAGGCGTTCGCCGACGTGCTGAGCAGGTACGCGGACGCGGAACTCGACGTCATCGCCGACTACCTGCACCGGGCCGCCGAGGTCGGCCGCGCCCAGGCCGATCGCCTGGCGAAGGAGCCCTGAGCCGGCGCGGACACGGGTGAGTGGCGAAGGAGTCCTGAGCCGGCGCGGACACGGGTGAGTGGCGGCGGCAACCGCCGCCGCCACTCACCGTCCTGGCGGATCCGATCGGCCTAGCCATGGGCCTCGGCGGAGAGCCGCTGCCATTCGGTCCACGTCTTGAGCCGCGCCGCGTAGACGTGCTCGACCATCGGGTGGATGCCCACCCCGAAGATCACCCGCAGCGGCGGGTCGTCGGAGTCGACGAGCTTGAGCAGCGCCCGGGCCGCGGCGGACGGGTCGCCGGCGGGCAGCTTCCCGGTCATCGCTCCGAGCCGCCGACGGACGTCGTCGTAGGCCGGGTCGAGCTGTGCCAGGTGGCCGTTGGCGAGGGGGTCGGGGTTCTTGCCGTCCCTGGTGGCGAAGGTGCCGGGCTCGACGATGGTCACCTTGACGCCGAACCCGGCCACCTCGGCGGCCAGGGCCTCGTTCAGGCCCTCCAGCGCCCACTTCGAGGCGTGGTACGCGCCGCCGAGCGGCATCGTGATGAGCCCCGCCGCCGACGAGAGCTGCACGATGTGCCCCGAGCGCTGCTCGCGCAGGTAGGGCAGCGCGGCCTGGATCACCCACACCGCGCCGAACAGGTTGGTCTCCATCTGTTCGCGCAGCTCCTGCTCGCTCAGCTCCTCGACCGCGCCGAACTGGGCGTAGCCGGCGTTGTTCACGATGACGTCCAGGCGGCCGAAGTGTTCCCCGGCCCGCTTGACGGCCTCGAACACGGCCGCCCGGTCCGTGACGTCCAGGTCGAGCGGGAGCACCGCGTCGCCGTGGGCGGCGACCAGGTCGTCCAGGGTGGAGGTGGTGCGGGCGGTCGCGGCCACCCGGTCGCCGCGGGACAGGGCGGCCTCGACGAACTTGCGGCCCAGGCCGCGGGACGAACCGGTGACGAACCAGATCTTGCTCATGATGTTCCCTTTCGGCTTCTGTGACGATGAGGTGGAGGTGGTCACTTCGCGGCCGCACGGGTGCGGGCCATCCCGCCGGTGACCACGGCGATCACGCCCAGCACCAGGGCCACGACGCCGCCGACGATCCCGTTGCCGGTGCCGGGCCCGCCGTCGGCGGTGATGAGCGCCACCGCGCCCATGACCCCGCCGGCCACCCCGGCCGCCAGGGCCACGACGGCTCCCCGGCGCCTGGAGACGGCACGCAGGGCGAGCCCGCCGGCGACCACGCCGACCAGGCCGAGGACCGCGGCCGTCAGTGACCAGGCCCGGCCGGAGGTCAGCGCGTAGGGGTCGACGGCCGGCTGCTGTGCCGCGACGTCCGCGGCGATCTCGATGAACACGGACTGGATGGACATGCGATTTCCCTTCATCTGGTGGGGGAGGAGACCCGGGTGAACGGGGCGAACAGCTCGATCGGGTCGTCCTCGGTGGTCAGCACGGTGCCGCCGACGGCGACCCGGCCGCAGCCGGTCTGCAGGGCGAACGTCATGCCGGGCGCGATGACGAAGTCGTGGCCGCTGGGGGCCTCGCGGCCGCCGGCGCTCAGGCTGACCGGGTTGAGCCCGACGAGGTACGGCTCGTCGCCCGGACCGTCCAGTTCCGCCACGATCGCGGCGGCGGCCCGGCCGACGGTGCCGCCGGGCCGCACCGCGCGCAGCCCGGCCGCGTACCCGGCCCTGGCCCGATCGAGCGCGCCGGCCAGGGCGCGGGAGGCCTGCCCGAGCACCAGCGGCATGCGCCCTCTGACCTCGAGGAAGCCGTACGTGCAGCGGATCTCGGCGGTCCCGGCGTCGCCGGGGGAGAGCGGCCGGCCGCCGAACCTGACGCGGACGGACGGCGTGGCGCCGAGCGCGTACCCGGTGCCCAACCCGGCCACCGCCACCTCGCCCTCGCGGACGCCCGGCCGCAGCGCGTCCGAGACGGCGTCCGCGATCGCGCCGGCGATGCGCGCGCACTCGGACAGGACCGCGACCTCCTCGCCGGAGTGCCGGGCCACGTGCCGGAAGTAGCCGGGCCACACCGCGGTGAACGTGGCCTCGGGCAGCAGCCCGAGCACCTGCGACCAGAGGCTGTGCGGCAGCAGCGGACCCCGGTGGATCGGCGGGTACGGCTCCAGCCCGAGCACGCCCACCGCCGACCGGTGCAGCCGCAGCTCCCACAGCACCTCCGCGATGCCGTACGCGTGCCGCGACCGCCGGTTGTCCGCCCACGGGCTCGCGGCCGGGCCGTCGGTCAGCGCCACCGGCCGGCCGCCGCGCGGGAATACCACGATCGCGTCCGGCGGGCCGCCGGTGAAGTAGGCGTTCTCGTACAGCACGAGCGCCTCGACGCCTTCGGCGTCCATCAGCGCCCGGCCCAGCGCCCAGCGGCGGTCGCGCTCGTCCTGCGAGTACATCTCGAAGTTCACGGTTCGACGGTAGAAATTCCGGCACGCCGGTCGCATCGGACAGATGTCCGGTGTTCGCGATTGCCTGTCCGACGGACACTGATCTAGATTTCCGGTCATGCTGCATGGGCGCGGGAAGGAGCAGGCCGAGCTCGACCGGCTGCTCGACCGGGCCCGCGCGGGCGCCAGCGGGGCGCTGCTCATGTCCGGCGAGCCGGGGATCGGCAAGTCCGCGCTGGTCGACTACGCCGCCGGGCAGGCGCCGCCGCTGACGGTGCTGCGGGTCAGCGGCGTCGCGAGCGAGGCGGAACTGCCCTACGCGGCACTGCAGTTGCTGCTCAGCCCGATCCTGGACGAGATAGAGGCGCTGCCCGAGCCGCAGTCCGACGCGTTACGCGCCGCGCTGGGGCTGGCCGCGGCGCCGCCGTCCGGGGTGGACCGCTTTCTCGTCGGCCTGGCCGCGCTCACGCTGCTCGCCGAACGGGCGCCGCTGGTGTGCCTCGTCGACGACGCCCAATGGCTGGACCGGGCCTCGGCCGACGCCCTGCGATTCGTGGCGCGCCGGCTGCGCGGCGAGGGCGTCGCCCTGGTCTTCGCCGCCCGTCCGGGGTTCGAGGCCCCGGGCGTGCCGGTGCTGTGCCCCGCCGACCTCGACCGCGCCGCGGCCGCCCGGCTGCTGGACGAGCACGCGCCCGCCCTGAGCGCCGCCGCCCGGGAACGGGTGCTCGCCGAAGCGGCCGGCAACCCGCTGGCCCTGCGCGAACTGCCCGCGCACACCACGGACCCGCTGGCCACGGCCAGGCTGCCGCTGCCGCACCGCATCCAGCAGGCCTACGAGCAGCGCATCCGCGACCTGCCCGAGCCCACCCAGACCCTGCTCGCGCTGGCCGCCGCCGAGGAGACCGGCGACCTGACGGTGATCTTCAGCGCCGCGGCGGCACTCGGCCTGCCGGTCGCCGCGCTCGACGCGGCCGACGCCGCAGGGCTGGTCACCGTCTCCGGGCCGGTGTGGTCGTTCCGCCACCCGCTCATCAGGGCCGCCGCCTACCAGAACGCGGCCTACAGCCGGCGGCTGGAACTGCACCGCGCGCTGGCCGCCGTCCTGACCGGCGAACCGGACGCCGACCTGCGCGCCTGGCACCTGGCCGCGGCCGCGACAGGGCCGGACGCCGAGGTGGCGGCGGCGCTGGAGCGGGCCGCCGACCGCGCCCGCGAGCGCACCGGATTCAGCGCCGCAGCCTCCGCGCTGGCCAGGTCCGCCCAGCTCACCCCCGAGCCCGCCGAGCGCGGCCGCCGGCTCGTGCTCGCCGCCGAGACGGCCGAACTGGCCGGACGGACGGAACACGCGCTCGCCCTGGCCGACGAGGCCGAACGCCTCACCCCGGAACTGCGGCCCGCCGCCCTGCGCGCGCGGATCGCCTTCGAGAGCGGCTCGCTCCGCGCGGCCTGCGACATCCTGATCGACGCCGCCGCGGAACACGACACGCACACCGCCGCCGCGATGCTGAACGACGCCGTCCGCGCGGCCTTCTACGCGGGCGAGCCCGGCTGGGCCGAGCAGGCCCGCGCCAAGCTCGACCGGCTGCCGCTGCCCGCCGACGACCCGGCCAGGCTGATGGCCGCCGGCGTCACGCTGATGCTCGCCGGAGCGGTCGAGGACGGCGTGTCACACTGCCGCGCGTACGTGGCCCGGGCCGGGCGGACGCCGGACGCCCCGGCCATGATGCGCAGCAACGCCGCCTCGATGGCCATCCTGGTCGGCGACTTCGAGGCCGCGCGCACGCTGTCGGCGTCGCTCACCGGCGAGTGCCGCACCCGCGGCATGATCGGCTGGATGCCGCTCGCGCTGGCCACGCTGTCGGTCGCCGAGCTCTACCACGGACGTTTCCGCGACAGCGCGCTCGCCGCCGGCGAAGGGCTGCGCGTCGCCGAGGACACCGGGCAGATCCACCGGCTGGCGCACCAGCAGGGCGTGCTGGCCTGGCTGGCGGCGGTGGCGGGCGAGGAGGACCGCTGCCGCGCGCTGGCCGAGCAGAACCTCACCCACTTCGCCACCGAGCACGTCGCCACCAGCAGGGCCTGGGGCGTGTGGGCGCTGGCCATGCTCGACCTCGGACACGGACGCTTCGAGGCCGCGCTCGACCGGCTCGACCGGGCCGCGCACGGGCCGCTCGGCCGCCAGATCCACGCCGTGTACTTCGCGCCCGACCAGGTCGAGGCCGCGATACGGCTCGGCAGGCCGGACGCTGCGGCCGAGCCGTACGAGCGGTTCCGCCGCTGGGCGGAGGCGGCCGGTCAGGGCTGGGCGCGTGCCGTCCTGCACCGCTGCCAGGCCCTGCTGGCCCCCGACCCCGACGCGGAAGAGCACTACCTGGCCGCCCTGGACGGCGCCGGCCGCCCCTTCGAGCAGGCCCGCACCGAACTCCTCTACGGCGAATGGCTGCGCCGCACCCGGCGCCGCACCGACGCGCGCACCCACCTGCGCGCGGCCAGGGAGACCTTCCACGCCATCGGCGCCGGTCAGTGGGCCGAGCGCGCCGTGGCCGAACTACGCGCCACGGGCGAAACGCTCAGCCGGCACGACACCGACGACCTGGCCGGGCGGCTCACCGCCCAGGAGCTCCAGGTCGTCCGGCTGGCGTCCACCGGGGCGACCAACAAGCAGATCGCCGCTCAGCTCTTCCTCAGCCCCAAGACGGTCAGCCACCACCTCTACCGGGCCTTTCCCAAGCTGGGCGTCACCGTCCGCACCGAGCTGGCGCACATCGACCTGGGCTGAGCCGGCCGCGTCAGGCGACGGCGGTCCCCTCCAGTTCGACCATCAGCGTGGGGATCGCCAGCCGGGTCACCCCGAGCATCGTCGTGGTCGGCGCCACCCGCGCCGCGCCCAGCCGCGCCGCCAGCACCCCGTAGTGCTGGAACAGCAGGTCCACGTCCGTGGTGTAGACGTTCAGCCGGACCAGGTTCGCCAGGGACATGCCCGCCTCGGCGAGCACGGCCTCCAGGTTGTCGATGCTCAGCGCGAGCTGCGCCGCCATGTCACCGGCGTGCTCGGGCTTGCCTTCCGCGCTCATCGCGGTCTGGCCGGAGATGTACAGGGTCCTGGTCTCGCCGGAGACCACCTCGCCCTGGTTGAAACCCATCTCCACCGACCACGTCACCGGGTTGATCGCCGTTCGCTCCATCGCCACATCAGCTCCATTCGGATCGCTTGAGAGTGCGTACGCCGTCGTCGGCGCCGCGATGAGGAGCCTCTCAGCGAATCACGACATCCTTAGTCGTGTATTTCAGTAAAATTCAGACATGCGTGCTGACCGGTTGGTCTCGCTGGTGCTGCTGCTGCGCCGGCATGGCCGATTGTCCGCGACCGCGCTCGCCCGCGAGCTGGAGGTGTCCACCCGCACCGTGCTGCGCGACGTCGAGGCGCTGTCCGCGGCAGGCGTCCCGATCTACGCCGAACGCGGCAGGCACGGCGGGTTCGCGTTGCTGCCCGGGTTCCGCACCGAGCTCACCGGGCTGAATCATGACGAGGCGCTGGCCCTGCTGGTCGCCGGATCGCGGCGCGGGGCGCAGGTGTTCGGGCTCGGCTCGGCGCTGGCGTCGGCGATGCTCAAGGTGGTCGACGCGCTGCCGGAGAGCTACCGGCACACCGCGGCGGGCGCGGCCGAGCGGCTGCTCATCGACCCGGAGACCGACCTGCTCTCGCGCCGCCTGGCCGCCGAGGAGGTGCCCGACGCCACCGTCGCCGAGGTGCTGCGGGCCGTGTTCGCCGGGCACCGGCTGCGCATCCACTACGCGCCGTTCAACCGGAGCCCCGAGTGGCGCACGGTGGACCCGATCGGGCTGGTCACCGTGCGGGACACGGCGTACCTGCTGGCCACCAGGTCCGGCGCGGACCGCACGTACCGGCTGTCCAGGGTGCTGGCCGCCGAGGAACTCGACGAACCCGCGCGGCGTCCCGACCGGGTCGACCTGGACCGGGCCTGGCGGGACCGCAGCACCCGCTTCCGGGCCGGCGGCGACCAGGTCACCGTGCTGGCCCGGGTGAACCCGGCCCGGCGGGAGCAGCTGGTGAACACCGCGCTGGCCGTGCTCGCCGAGGAGACCGACGCGGACGGCCGGCTCCGGATGGAGGTCACCTTCCAGGATTCACGGCACGCGGAATGGGCGCTGTGGCAGCTCGCCACGGACGCCGAAGCGTTGTCGCCGCCGTCGCTGCGCGCCACGCTGCGCGACCGCGCCGCCGCGCTCGCCGCCCGCTACGCGACGCCGCCGGACGAAACCGGCTCACCCTCGCCCGCCCGGCGCGACGACCGGGCGGACGAGCGGCCCGGTGACCGGCGTGATGAGCGGCCTGGTGAGCGGGCGGACGAGGGCGACGGTCAGCCGGCGACGGTGCAGGACGTGCCGTTGAGCGCGAAGCTCACCGGCGCGGGCGCCGACCCGCTGTAGGTGGCGGCGAACCCGACCTGCGTCGCCGAGCCGGCCCGGATCACCTTGTTCCAGCCCTTGTTCGTGCCGGTCAGCCGGGTGCCCGCCTGGGTCCAGTCGGCGGCCCAGCCCGAGGTCAGGCGCAACGTGGCCGACTCCGGATAGGCGACGGTCAGGCTCCAGCCGTCGACCGCGGCCGTGCCGGTGTTACGCACGGTGATCTCCGCGTACAGCCGCGAACCCCAGGTCGGCGCCCGGTACGACACCGCGCACGACACCCCGGGCGTCGGCGACACGGTGGGCGACGGCAGGCCCTCCCTGGACAGCGCGGACAGCGGGTCCGACGGCGTGCTGAGGTTGCCCGCCTCGTCCCTGGCGACCACGACGTAGGTGTAGCGATGCCCGGTGACCAGGCCGGACTCGGCGAAGTGCAGAACCGGCGGCAGGATCGTGCCGACCTTGAGATAGGTCGTCTCGGTCTCGCGATAGACGTCGTACGCCGTCACCGCCACGTTGTCGCTGGAGGGGTCCCAGCAGAACGAGACGCCCCGGTAGTCCTGCAGGCAGGGCTCACGCAGCCCGCCCGGCTTGGTGGGCGGCTGCCGGTCGCCGGGGTCGAAGGTGGGCGTGCTGGTCGGGCTCATCCCGAGCGTCGCCGGCACCGAGATCAGCACGGAGGGCCGGCTGACGTTCCCGGCCGGGTCGACCGCCACGACGTACATGGTGTACATGCGGTGGAGTTCGCCGGAGAAGCCGCCGACCGTGCCGGTCGTGCTGGAGGCGTGGACGAAGCCGTCGACCGTCAGGCGATACAGGTCGTATCGGGCGATGCCCACATTGTCGCTGGACGGGTTCCAGCAGATCGAGGCGTAGCCGGTCGGGTTGGCCGCCAGAGGCACCGGGCAGGGCCGCAGCCCGGTGGGACGGGAGGGCGGCAGCTCGTCGGCGGCCGCGTGCGCGAGGTCCTTCGCCGGGGCGGCGGCCAGCGCCGCCGCCTCACCCACCGGGCTGATCGTGGGTGCGGCGAGGAGTAACGCCAGGGTGAAGAATCCGAGGGTGAGGAGGACCGCCCCCAGGGATCGCCTGCCGTGTCGCATGGAGCTCCTATTGGATTGATAAACGTCCCCCCCGAGGTGATCGTGGACCATTTTCGAGGTCACGTAAAGCCGTCTTTTCCGACGGGATGGGCGGAGAGTCAGGAACGGGCGCCCGCCTGATCGATGGCCCAGGCGGCGTTGATCAGGCCGATGTGGCTGAAGGCCTGCGGGAAGTTGCCGAGCAGTTCCCCGCTCTCCCCGTGGACCTCCTCGGCCAGCAGCCCGACGTCGTTGACGAATCCGGTCGCCGTCTCGAACACCTCGCGCGCTCGTTCCACCTGCCCGGCCAGCGCGAGCGCGTGCGCCAGCCAGTACGTGCAGAGCAGGAACGTGCCCTCCTGCCCGCTCAGCCCGTCGGCGCCGCGGTAGCGGTAGACCAGCCCGCGCGCGTCGGTCAGGTCGGCGGCGACGCGTTCGACGGTGGCCAGCACGCGCGGGTCGTCGGCGGGCAGGAAACCGGCGATGGGCAGCGCCAGGGCCGAGGCGTCCAGGTCCGCGGAGCCGAAGGCCTGGGTGAACGCGCCCGCCTCGGCGTTCCACCCCTCGCGCAGGACGGCCTGCCTGACCTCGTCCCTGGCGCGCCGCCAGCCGGGCACCCGGTCCGCGGCGCACAGGTGATCGGCCAGGTCGATCGCCCGGTCGAGCGCCACCCAGCACATCACCTTGGAGTACAGGAAGTGCCGCGGCTCGCCGCGGACCTCCCAGATGCCCTGGTCGGGCTGCCGCCACTGGTGGGCGGCGGCGTCGGCGAGGGTCACCAGGAACGCGCGCACCTGCGGGTCGAGCTCGGTGAGCTGGCCGGA
This sequence comes from Nonomuraea antri, assembly GCF_013283785.1. Classification (GTDB taxonomy): domain Bacteria; phylum Actinomycetota; class Actinomycetes; order Streptosporangiales; family Streptosporangiaceae; genus Nonomuraea; species Nonomuraea antri. The sequence goes on along the minus strand of NZ_JABCPZ010000041.1, from coordinate 14,630 downwards.
CAGGCGGTGCGCGGCGTCCAGGAGCTCGCCGTAGACGTCGACCTGCGGCTGACGCCAGGCCCCGTTGCCCACCCGCACGGGCCGGCTGCCGCGCCAGCCGCGCAGGTGCGGCAGCTCGCGTTCGGACAGGTCGTGCTCGCCGCCGACGCCGAACATGATCTGCAACGCGCTGCGCGGCTCGTACGTCGCGGCGGCCGTGGTCATGAAGGAGAAGAACTCGCCGGCCTCGTCGGGGCAGGCGGCCACCCACAGCGCGTTCATGGTGAGGCTGGCGTCGCGCACCCAGCTGTAGCGGTAGTCCCAGTTGCGCTCACCGCCGATCTGCTCGGGCAGCGAGGTCGTGGCCGCCGCGACGATCGCGCCGGTCGGCTGGTGGCTCAGCGCCTGCAGCACCCGCCCAGAATGGTGGACGAGGTCGTGGTAGTCGCCACGGTAGTGCTGGTGCGCGCGCGACCAGTCACGCCAGGCCGACAGCGTGTGCTCGAGCTGGGCGGCCAGCTCGTCCGGCGGCCAGACGCGCGGCGGCGGATCGCCCTGCCTGCTCCAGTGCAGCGCGAAGGACAGCCGCTCCCCGGCCGCCACCACGGCCTGGCCCGCCGCCCCTTCGGCGTCGATGCCGAGCGGGACCGGCGTGGACAGCACGAGCTGGTCGGCGCCGCCCCGGACCCGCACGCCGCCGGGCACGGGCGCCAGCAGGGGCGCGATCAGGCCGTACTCGGGTCGCGGGCGGAACCGCACCTCGAACTCGACCGCGCCGCCGGTCGCGGTGGCGGTACGGACGAGCAGGTGAGGGGCCGCGGCGCCGAGCCGGTGCGGATCGTGCCCGGCGCCGGTGGCCAGCGCGTCGGTCAGCACCAGCGTGCCGCCGGCGGTCTCGAAGATGGTCTCCAGCACCATCGTGCTCGCCACGTAGCGCCGCGACACGGTGAACTCGCCCGACGGGCGGAAGGACCAGTGACCGGCGTCGTCGTCCAGGAGCGCGGCGAACACCGCGGGGCTGTCGAACCTGGGCAGGCACAGCCAGTCGATCGACCCGGCCCTGCTGACCAGGGCGGCCGTGTGCCGGTCGGACAGCAACGCGTAGTCGGCGATCGGTGTCCGTGTCATCTCGCCCCCGTGATCGGCGTCCCCATCGGTTCCTTCCCAGGCCGAGGGGCCGGCAGTCGGAGCTCCCGCCGGCAAGGCTTCATGATCGGTACGCTCTACGACTGAGGCCCGCTTCGGGGGTAGCAGATACCCGATCGGCGGCTCAGCCGATCACCGGAGCCGACATCGAGGGGGAACCGTGGTCCTTACGCCGAAAACCACCATCGATCCGCGCTACAGCAGCGACGACGCCCGGCCCACCCCGTGGCCGGACGCCGTCGACCACCTGCTGGCCGCGGAACTGTTCTGGGTGTCCACCGTACGCACCGACGGCCGGCCGCACGTCACGCCCGTCGTCGGGGTCTGGCTGGACGACGCCTTCTACTTCTCCAGCGGCCCGGAGGAGCAGAAGTCGAAGAACCTGGCCGCCAGTCCGCATTGCGCGGTGACCACCGGGTGCAACAAATGGGACGACGGCCTGGACCTCGTCCTGCACGGCGACGCCGTCACGGTGCGCGACCCGGAGGTGCTGCGCCGGGTGGCCGACGCGCACACCACCAAGTACGGCACCGCCTGGGCCGCCGAGGTCGGCGACGACGGGGTCTTCCGCATGCATGGGCACGAACCGGTGGTGTTCGAGGTCAGACCGGCGCAGGCGCTGGGATTCGGCAAGACGAACGGGTTCAGCCACACCCGGTGGGACTTCGGCTGACGTACGAGACGATGGAGCCGATCAGGCGCGGCCGAGCACGCAGAACTCGTTGCCCTCCGGGTCGGCGAGCACGACCCACGGCACGTCGCCCTGGCCCACGTCGGCGGACGCCGCGCCGAGCTCCCGCAGCCGGGCCACCTCGGCCACCTTGTCCTCGATCGGGTCGGGCACCAGGTCGATGTGGACGCGGGTCCACCTGGCCGGCGCGCCGGGCGCCGCACGGCGGAACTCGAGAGCCGGGCCGGTGCCCTTGGCGGAGCTCAGCCGCGCGTGATCGTCGCTCACCTCGTCCAGGGTCCAGTCCACCGCCTCACCCCAGAACCGCGCCATGGCCCGCGGGTCCGCGCAGTCCACCACCACCGCGGCGATCGGCCCGGCGGCACGGTCGCCCTCCCGGGGCTCCAGCACGCTGAACGGGTTGCCCTCCGGGTCGGCCAGCGCCGTCCCCGGCACGTCACCCTGGCCCATCTCGGCGGACGTCGCCCCGAGCGCCTTCAGCCGCGCGACCAGCTCCGCGTGATGGGCGGGAGAGGTGGTGGCCAGTTCGAGGCGCGCACGGTACTTGACCGTCTCGGGGTTCGGGACGGTGACGAAATCGAGGTAGAAGCCGGCGGGATCCGGCCAGACCGAACCCGGGGGCTCCAGATTGGTCACACCAGGGCCTTCGCTGGAGACGTTCCAGCCGAGCGCCTCCCCCCAGAACCGGCCGAGCGCGTCGTCATCACGAGCCTTGAAATTCACCTGGATCAGTCGCAATGCCATGCCGCCCACCCTATGCCCAGCGGCTGAACCGGGATGAACCACGCACCTGCCGTGCGACCGGCAGCGGGGCCTCGCTTAGGATCATGGAGTCATGAGCGAGTTGCGCACGTTGTCCGCGGCGGAGATCCGTTCCGAACGGCTCCTGCTGCGCGGCGCGGTGCTCGACACCGATCGTGCCGGGCTCATCGAGCTCGGGACCGATCCCGAGGTCCGGCGTCACCTCGGCGGTCCACGTCCGCTGCGCGAGGTCGAGCAGCACGTCGGCGCGGTGCTGGCCGCGGGCTCCACGTCCAGGCCCGGCACCTACGTCATCGCGGACGGCGCCACGAACCGCTTCCTCGGGACCTTGATGCTCGCCCCCCGCTGGACCGAGACCTCCGGCCCCGTCGCCGAGGACGGCGAGGAACTGGAACTGGGCTACGTGCTGCGGCGCGGCGCGTGGGGCGCGGGGTTCGCGTTCGAGGCCGCCACGGCCGCGCTGCGCGCCGCGGCCGGCGAACTCACCGACCGGCCGGTGGTGCTCGTGACGCAGACCGCGAACCAGCGATCCCTGCGGCTCGCCGCCCGCCTGGGCTTCCGCCCCCTCAGGACGTTCGAGGAGTTCGGCGCCGACCAGACCCTCTGCACCGCCCCGCTGGCCGCGTTCCGCCTCTGACCACCGGGCCCGGCACGTCTCTCTCCGACCTCACGTCAAAGCACATGGCTCAGCGTGCATTTCGCCACAGACTTTCGAGACGAACCGCCAGAGGGTGACGGTGGAACGGCGAATGCCCAGAGGCGGGACAACGGGCCGGGCAACGCCAAGCTGACAAGCAGGCCCGCCGTCACATCATGAGCATCAACACCACCGTCATGTCCATCACCAAGAGGATGGCCGCCCTCGGGGCGGGCGCCGTCCTGGTCGCCGGCGCCCTGAGCAGCGCCGCCGCAGCGGCTCCGGGCACCTCGCCCGTGCGCTCCAAGAGCGCTGAGACGATCGCGCCCAAGCACACCTCGGGCTGGTACTGGAGCACCTGCACCGGAGACGGCAACCAGGGCATCCAGGGCCGGCTCTCGGGGGCGTGGGCAGGTCCGCACAAGGTGGCCTCGCGCAAGCGGGTGACCATCAACTACTCGTTCGCCCGGGTATCGGACTTCCAGACCTGCCGGCACGGCTCCGGCGGCGTCAAGGCTCGCAAGATCGTCATGGCGAGCGCGTTCTACATCAAGGGAAGCAAGTTCTCCTGCGACACGATCACGCTCGCCGGCCAGGGAGGGTCGTCGGTCACCTGCACGTTCAGCCGCGGCACCGCGGTCTTCAGACTCAAGAAGACCTGCGCCAAGGCGACGATGTGCCGGATCCGCACCGGAACCATGCACGTCTACGCGGACGGCGGCGCCCGGATCAAGAGCGTGCGGATGCAGGTGTCCTCGAGGATCTACGACCATCAGGGCGAGAACACGTACTGGAACACGCCCAGGTTCTAGCGGATCCCGGGAAGTTCTGTCGGGCTCGGGGCACACCGCGCCGAGTTCCCGAGGCTCAGCGCCTGTCACAACGTCCCGCCGCGGAGCAGGAACACCGCGGCGAGGGCGACGCCCAGGACGGTGGGCGCCCAGAACGTGGTGACCAGGCCGCGCCGCAGCGTTCGACGCGCCACGGCCAGAGCCGGCTCCGAAGGAGGGGCCGGCGACGGCGCGGCGGCCGGCCGGGCGTCCACCGGCAGACAGGCGGTGAGCGCGAACCCGTCGCCGTCGGGGGCTGCTAGCAACGTGCCGCCGGCCAGGCGGACGCGTTCGTCCAGGCCCGGCCGGCCCGTACCCGGATCCGGCCGGGTCGGCCGGCCTGTGCCGCGGGCCGGGCGGCCCCGGCGCGTTGGCCATGGTCACCTCCAGCAGGTCGCCGGTGCGGCGCAGGCTCACGCGGATGGCAGACCCGGGGCGTGCTTGGTCGCGTTGGTCAGCCCCTCCCGCACGACGCGGACGGCGGCCCGGGCGGTCGGATCGGCCAGCCCGGCCTCCGCGTCCTCGGACGCTTCCATGCGCACGTCCACGCCGGAGACCTGGGCCCACTCCACCAGCGCGGCGACGGAACCGCCGAGCGGGTCGACCGGGGCGCGCTCGTCGTCCGCACGCAGCACCCGGATGATCTGCCGCAACCGGTCGGTCGTCGTGGCGGGGACTCGCGCAGTTCGCCGGCCGACCGCCGCAACGCCGGGACGGTGCCGGCGGCGACCCGCAGGGCGGCGGCGCGCACGGCCAGGAGGCTGAGAGGTCAACGCCGCGATCTTCGCGCGAGCGGCCTTCCTGCGAGTCACCGGCTCGCCTGACAACTGGGTGATGACCTGGCGGGCGACCCGCGGCGACAGGAACGCCGCCCCCTCGTGCGCCGCGCGCACCGCCGCCATCAGCTCGTACGGGTCGCCGGACTTGAGCAAGAACCCCGACACCCCTTCCTCCAGGGCGGCGGCCACGTACTCGTCCTCGCCGAAGGTCGTCAGCGGACGGTACGCGCGGGCCTGCTCGACGGCCTGGTGACCGTCCGCCGCCTCGGCGACCACCGCCACGTCCGGGGCGCCGCTCAGGATCGCCCGCACGCCGGCGCGGATCATCGCCTCGTCGTCGGCCGGCAGCACTCGGATCACAGCGCACACCGTACCTCGCACGGCACCGTCAACTGGGGGGTCGTGGGTGGGCCAACGCGTCGTGGAGCGCGTGCGGGGTCGGCCGGCAGCAGCGCGGCGGTGCCGGTTCGACGGCGAGTGCACTGCTGGCGGCGCGGGCTTTCGCGAACGACGTCCGGGCTCGGCCGTGATAGGCGAACAGGCTTGGCGTACGTTCCCGTTCCGCCGTACTTCGACGCCCGCTACGCTCGGATTCGGTATGCCGTCGGGGGCGGCCTGCATGTCCGCTGTCAGCACGATTCGGGCGACGTCCGGTGCTTGGTGCGCTGCGCGAGGTTCTGGACGGCTCCTGATGACCGCGACAGGCGATCTCGCCAATGACGGGAGTCACGGTTGCCCTCGCAAGTTGTCACCTACCAACTCGACGACGCCACCCAGGTGCAGTTCGAGATCGAGCTGACTCCGGGCTACCAGCCGGCGGGCGGCCCCGAGGAGATCATCGGGCGGGTGCGCGCGGCGATCGGCCCGGCCGTGGACGCCGCCCGCGTGGTGCTGGAGCAGGCCCGGCGTGCCGCGCCGGAGGAGATCCAGGTGAAGTTCGGCATCAAGGTGACAGGCACCATGAACTGGCTGGTGGCCAAGGCCGCCACCGAGGGAAACTTCGAGGTGGCCCTCACCTGGCGGCACGGGTCGAACCCGGCGGGCGGCCCGGCCGAGGGCGGCACTGCGGAGGGCGGCACCGGTAAGGGCGGGACTGCCGAGGGCGGTCAGGCCGTGCCCGATCCACGCCGGTGAGCACCGGCCCGGTGAGTACCGGACCGGCCGCCGATTCCTGGGCCGCCGCCGTTCACCGGAGCGAGCAGGACTTCGAGCCGCTGGGCGCGGCCGTGGTCATCGACGCGCGCCGGGTGCTGACCGCCGCGCACGTCGTCCAGCAGCAGGGCGTGCGGATCGATCCGCTGTGGGTGGCCTTCCCCAAGGCCGAGCAGGAACCGCGGCGCCGCTGCCGGGTGGCCTCGGTCCAGGTCGCAGACCATGCGCGGGTCACGGATCTGGCGTTGCTGGTGCTGGAGCAGGATGTGCCGGCGGGGGTGTGGCCGGCGCGGCTGCGCTGCCCGCGCCCGGCCGACCTGGACGGCCGCCAGTGGTGGGCGTTCGGCTTCCCCGGCAAGGACCCGCTGGGCGACGTCGCCGGCGGGCGGATCGACGCCGGGCTCGGCTACGGCTGGGTACGTCTGGCCACCGGATCGGCCGGCCCGCTGGCCCGCGGCTTCAGCGGCGGCGGGCTGTGGTCGCAGGACTATCAGGCGGTCGTGGGCATCGTGGGCCAGGCCCACACCCTGGAGGGCGGCGGCCGCGCCATCACCCTGCACGAGGCCGACCGGTGCCTGCCCGGCCAGAAGCTGCGTCTGCTGGCCGACACCTGGTCGGCGGACAGCGCCGGCGACCTCGCCCTGGCCTCCTGGGGGTGGAGGCTGTCGGCCGACCCCGAGGGGGACGGCACTGGCAGCCACGGGCCCGCGGGGTCAGCGTGGACAGCGAGCGGGGCCACCGCTTCCGCGGCCGCACCGCGGCGTTGACGGCCATCACCGCGTGGCTGGATCGCGCCACCCCCGATCAGCGGGTGCTGGTGGTGACCGGCTCTCCGGGGGTGGGCAAGTCCGCGGTGCTGGGCCGGATCGTGACCACCGCCGACCCCGCCATCCGCGCCACGCTCGGCCCCGATGACCAGGCGGTGCGGGCCGCGTCCGGCTCGGTGGCGTGCGCGGTGCACGCCAAGGGCAAGACCGCGCTCGACGTGGCCACCGAGATCGCCCGGGCCGCCTCCGCCGCGCTGCCCGCGACGGTCGCCGACTTCGCGCCGGTGATGCGCGCCGCGCTGAGCGAGCGGGCCGAACGCGCCCGATGGGCCGCCCGGCGTGCCACTCCCGCGGCCGCGGAAGGAAGGGAGGAACCGCAGGGCGGGCGGTTCAACCTGATCCTCGACGCCCTGGACGAGGCCACCTCACCCGCCCAGGCGCGCATCATCGTCAGCCGTATCGTGCTCCCGCTGGTCACCACCTGCGCCGACCTGGGAGCGCAGGTGGTCCTGGCGACCCGCCGCCGCGATGACGACGGTGACCTGCTCGGCTCCTTCGGCCAGGCCGCTCACCCGATCGATCTGGACGACCCGCGGTTCTTCGCCCTGGAGGACCTCACCGCCTACGCCCTGGCCACGTTGCAGTTGATCGGCGACGAACGCGCCGGCAACCCGTACGCCGACCATCGTGTGGCCCGGCCGGTCGCGGCCGCCATCGCCCGCCGCTCCGGGCACAGCTTCCTGATCGCCGGGCTGGTCGCACGCACCCACGGCCTGCACGACCACGACCCCATCGACCCCGCCATCCTGACCTTCCCCGACAGCGTCGAGCACGCGCTGGCCGGCTACATCGACCGGCTGCCCGGCGTCGGCTCGCTTCCCGCGGCGGAGGCGCTGACCGCGCTGGCCTTCGCCGAGGCGCCCGGCCTGGACCTCGATCTGTGGACGCGGGCCATCCAGGCACTCAACCCGGCCGCCGACCTCACCGCCGAGCAGCTGGGCCGCTTCGCCGGCTCCTCGGCGGCCAACTTCCTGGTCGAGTCCAGCACCGATCACCACCGGCAGGCGTTCCGCCTCTTCCACCAGGCGCTCAACGACGTCCTGCTCGACGTCCGCGCCCGCCGCACGCCCCGCCACCACGACGAGCAGGCCCTGACGCGGGCCTTCCTGACCACCACCCGGCAACGCCCGTGGGCCTCGGCTCCGCCTTACCTGCTGCGTTCCCTGGCCGGCCACGCCGTCCGAGCCGGCCTGCTGGAGAACCTCCTCAGCGACGAACGCTTCCTCCTGCATGCCGACCTGCCCCGCCTGAGCGCCCACGCCGCCGGTGCCACATCGCCCGAGATCCGCCAGTACCTGCGCCTGATCCAGCTGACCCCGCAAGCGGCGGCCGCGACCCCGCCCGAGCGTGCCGCCCTCTTCAACGTCACCAGCGTCCTGGCCCAGCTTCCGCCACCCCTTCGGATCCAGGATCGGGCCATGCCTTACCGGGCGGCGTGGGCTCGTGTGCAACCACGTACCGACCAGGCCCTGCTCCTGGGCCACACCGGCGTAGTGACCGGCGTGTGCGCCTTCACCCTCAATGACCGCACCTTGCTGGCCAGCGGCGGCTACGACGGGAGCGTGCGGATCTGGGACCCGGCGACCGGACAGGCGGTCGGCGATCCCCTCATCGCTCATACCAGCGGGGTGTACAGCGTGTGCGCCTTCACTCTGAACGGCCGTACCCTGCTGGCCAGCAGCGGCGGCGATGCGAGCGTGTGGATCTGGGATCCGGCGACCCGACAGGCGGTCGGTGACCCTCTCACCGGTCACACCGATTGGGTGCGCGACGTGTGCGCCTTCACCCTCAATGACCGCGCCTTGCTGGCCAGCGGCGGCTACGACGGGAGCGTGCGGATCTGGGACCCGGCGACCGGACAGGCGGTCGGCGATCCCCTCATCGGTCATGCCGACGGGGTGTACAGCGTGTGCGCTTTCACTCTGAACGGCCGTACCCTGCTGGCCAGCAGCGGCGACGATGCGAGCGTGCGGATCTGGGATCCGGCGACCGGGCAGGCGCTCGGTGACCCCCTCATCGGTCACACCGGCAGGGTGCACACCGTGTGCGCCTTTGTGCTGAACGGCCGCACCTTGCTGGCCAGCAGCGGCGACGATGCGAGCGTGCGGATCTGGGATCCGGCGACCCGGCAGGCGGTCGGTGACCCTCTCACCGGTCACACCGATTGGGTGCGAGACGTGTGCGCCTTCACCTTGAACGGCCGCACCTTGCTGGCCAGTGGCGGCGGCGATGCGAGCGTGCGGATCTGGGACTCGGACACTGGGCAGGCGCTCGGTAACCCTCTCACCCGTCATACCGGCGGGGTGCACAGCATGTGTGCCTTCACCCTGAACGGTCGTACCCTGCTGGTCAGCGGCAGTAGCGATGCGAGCGTGCGGATCTGGGACCCGGCGACGGGGCAGGCGGTCGGCGATCCCCTCATCGGTCACACCGGCGGGGTGTACAGCATGTGCGCCTTCACCCTGAGCGGCCGTACCCTGCTGGCCAGTGGCGGCGATGACGAGAGGGTGCGGATCTGGGACCCGGCGACCGGGCAGGCGCTCGGTGACGCCCTCATCGGTCACACCGACAGGGTGAACAGCGTGCGCGCCTTCACCCTGAACGGTCGTACCCTGCTGGCCAGCGGCGGCAGCGATGCGAGCGTGCGGATCTGGGACCCGGACACCGGAGAACATCAGCGGATTCCCGGGCGTGCCGTCACGCTGCGCGCCAAGATCGCTGCCATTTTCAGCCGAGGTGGACGCCGGCATGATGGCCACACCGGCTGGGTGAACAGCGTGTGTGCCTTCACCCTGAACGAGCGCGCCCTGCTGGTCAGCGGCAGTAGCGATGCGAGCGTGCGGATCTGGGACCCGGCGACGGGACAGGTGGTCGGTGACGCCCTCATCGGTCACACCGGCTGGGTGACAAGCGTGTGTGCCTTCACCCTGAACGGCCGCACCTTGCTGGCCAGTGGCGGCGGCGATGAGAGGGTGCGGATCTGGGACCCGGCGACCGGGCAGGCGGTCGGTGACGCCCTCACCGGTCACACCGGTTGGGTGAACAGCGTGTGCGCCTTCACCCTGGACGGCCGTACCCTGCTGGCCAGCGGCGGCGAGGACGCGAGCGTACGCATCTGGGACCCGGCGACCCGCACCTGCGAAATGACCATTCCGGTTCATGCACCGGCTCTCGCCTGTTGCTGGACCAGCGACGTCCTCGTCATAGGCATGAACACCGGGATCCTCGCCCTTCGGCTCAACCCCGCGGCCAGGGGAAGCAGATGATTCGGACGTACACCTGTCGGCGAGGCTCCCGCTCGGTCGGTCTGCGTGGCCACCACGACCGGGCGCGATGAGCGCCGCTCCCCAGGTACCCACCACCCCGCCCATGGACGGCTGCCGCAGCCAGGCCAGCCCGTCCTTGGGCAGCACACGTCACCCGCATGGCGGCCCTGACCTGCTCGAACAGCGCCCGCCGTGATCACGTTGCCGACGGCCTCGCTGTGCGTGCTGGTCCAGCACCTGGTCAGGCTCGATCCTGCCCGTCCCGGCCGGCCTCGCCCACCGGCACACGTTCGATCTTGAATCCGGTGAACCCGTAGATCACGCTGAGCAGCGGGCTGGCCAGGTTGAAGAAGCAGAACGGCAGGTAGGCCAGCGTCGGTACGCCCAGCACCGCCCCCAGGAACGCGCCGCAGGAGTTCCACGGCACCAGCGGCGAGGTGACCGTGCCGGAATCGGCCGCCAGCCGGGACAGGTTCGTCGGCGCCAGGCCACGCGCGGCGAACTCGGCCCGGAACACCCGGGCCGGCAACACCAGCGCGATGTACTGGTCACCGGCGACGATGTTGAGCCCGAACGCACTGGCGAACACCGTCACGAACAGCCGTCCGATGCCTTTGGCCGCGCGGACCATCGGCTCGATCAGCCGGTTGAGCAGCCCGAACTCCTCCAGCAGAGTCCCGAACGTGACCGCGCCGATGATCAGCCACAGGGTGGGCAGCATGCTGTCCATCCCGCCGCGCGACAGCAGCCGGTCCACGTCGGCCAGCCCGGACGACTTCTCGAACCCGGTCGCCATCGCCCGCCAGCTCGCCTTGATCCCGGCCAGGACCGGATTCAGGGCGGGGTCGCCGGCGAACGCGCGGATCACCGCGGGCTGGGTGAAGACGCCCACGACCCCGGCGGTGATCGCCGCCGCCATCAACGCCAGCGTGGCCGGCACCTTGCGCGCCGAGAGCGCCACCAGCAACAGCAGTGGCAGCAGGTTCAACGGGGTGATCCAGTAGATGTCGCCGAGCGCGTTCAGCTCGCTGCCGGTGTCACCGGTGTCGGTGGCGGCCGGCCCCCACACCCAGCCGATCAGCAGGAACAGAACGAAGGCGATCACGAACGCGGGTATCGACGTCCAGGCCTGCCGCTTGATGTGTTCGTAGACGTTCACCTTCACCATCTGGGCGGTCAGCACCGTGGTCTCCGACAGCGGCGACAGCTTGTCGCCCAGGTAGGCGCCCGATATCACCGCTCCGGCGGTGATCGGCGCCGACACCCCCAGCATGGTCGCGATCCCCACCAGCCCGACGCCGACCGTCGCCGCCGTGGTCCACGAGCTGCCGATCGACATCGCCACGATGCCGCAGATCAGCGCGGCGGCGGCGTAGTACCAGCCAGGTGAGAGCACCTGGATCCCGTAGTAGACGAGGGTGGGGATCGTGCCGGACATGTTCCAGGTGCCGATCAGCGCGCCCACGGCCAGCAGGATGAAGACCGCGCTGGTGATCGACGACAGTGCCCGCTGCCCGCTGGCCTCGATCTCCTCCCATCGGTGGCCGTTCTTCAGCACCACCAGCATCGCGACCAGCGCGCACAGCACCAGTGCTACCTGGATCGGCCCGTCCAGGGCGTCCAGGCCGAACAACGCCAGCGACCCGCCGATCAGCACCACCAGAGTGGCCAGCACGAGCACCAGATCGGTCACGGACGGCGGGCGCGCCGTCCGGCCGTCGTCGTGCTGATCCGCGTCTTGGGTGCCGTCGCTCATGGCATCGCGGCCTGTGCCGGCATCACTGGTCGGGATTCCTCACTCGACACCGCATCAACGGCTCCTTGAGTCCCTGAAACGGTCCCTCACGCACCGAGGACCTCCATCACGTACAGCCGACCTACCCCCGCCGCCAAGATCACAGCCCCCGCATCAGGTCAAGTCCACGCCACGCCCCCGCCCCTGAAGTGCGCCGTCGCGTTGCGGCGTGGACGAGATCATGTTGGGCAGCGACCTTCTTCCGCGACGAGCTGTAAGGGAAGGCACCACGACGGCGACCACGGTGGAGGGGCCTGAGAGAGCGGGCGCCCATCCGTTCGTGACCGGAAAGGCGGGGCTGCAGCGTGCTCCAGCTCGTGGAGTTCCTCCTGGAACCGGGAAGCGCGACGACCGCCGAGCGCGTGGCGGAGTGGCTGCGCGAGCCGTCCAGGATCGGGCCGGCCAAGGGGGTGGGGCTCGCGCTGCTGATCGGCTGGACGGTCACGGTGGTCCGGCTCACGGCACGACGCTCGCGGGCACTCGCCTGGAGCGGGGGAGCGCTGATGACGCCGGCGATGACCGGGCTCGCGGCGGTGCATGGCCGGGAGACACATCCGCCTACGTCCTGCCTCTGGCCGGCGATCAGGACACCGCCGCCGCCGCTGCTGCCCCGACGATGGCGGATTGCTGAGCATCCCGGTGGTCGTGGTGCCGGCCTTAGGCGCGCTGCTCGGCGTCGCGATCCCGGCGATCGCGATGTGGCGCACGCCGTACCCGCCCAGAGCCGCTGCGATCCTGTCACTGACCTTCGCCGGCGCCGGCCTGGCGCTCGGCCGTCCCGTGGCCGCGCATGCGATCTTCGTCGCGGCCCCACCCAGGGCACCCACAGTTGGCCGGCTTTGTGGAAACCTTCAATGTGCTGCCGCCGGGCGGCTGTCTAGAGTTCGTGACCATGGTTGTGGCAAGGGCGGCAGTACGTGGCGTGGTCGGGCTGGTGCTCGGGGCGGTGATGGCCGTGGTCGAGCTGGCGTGGGTCGTCATCGCGACGCCGCTGCTGGCCATCCCGTCCACCAGGCCCTGGACGTTCCGCGGCGCCGGGCGGCTGGCCGAGGCCGATCGGGTCCGCGTCAACCGCTGGCTGGGCGGCACCGTCGCCCCGTCTCCGGCCGGGGGGCGCGCGCTGGCGTACGTGGCGGTGCGCGGCGTCGTCGGCGGGCTCGGCGGCGGGGTGCTGGTGCTCGTCGGGATCTGGGTGACGTTGACCTGGCGGGCGCTCTCCGGCGGCACCGGGCAACGTGCCGAGATGAGCTGGTACGACCCGATCACCTGGACGGCGTTCGCCCTCCTAGTCATCTTCCTGGCCGCACAGGCCCTGATCGGCCTGGCCGCGCTGGAACGACGGCTGGCGGAATGGGGACTCGCGCCCAGCGACAAGGAGGTGCTGCGCAGCCGCGTCGAGCAACTGTCGCGGACGCGGGCAGAGGTCCTGGAGGCGGTCGATGACGAGCGGCGGCGGATCGAGCGGGACCTGCACGACGGCGTGCAGCAGCGGCTGGTCGCGCTGGGCATGCTGCTCGGCCGCGCCCATCGCCTCGACGACTCCGGCGCCGCCGCCGCGCTGTTCCTGCAGGCGCGGGAGGAATCCCGTCGCGCGCTGGAGGAGTTGCGGGAGGTGGCCTGGCGGATCTACCCGGTGGCCTTGGACGACGGCGGGCTGCCGGCGGCGCTGGAGTCGCTCGCCGAACGCTCCAGCGTGCCGATCGACCTGCACTACGACGTTCCGGCGCGGCTGGACCCGGCCCAGGAGACGGTCACCTACTTCGTGGTCTGCGAGGCGGTGACGAACGCGCTGAAACACAGCCGGGCTCAACGGGTCGAGGTCGAGGTCCACCAAGCCGCCGGCATGCTGCGCGTACGTGTCAGCGACGACGGCGTCGGCGGCGCCCGCCTCGGCGGGCGCGGCCTGTCCGGCCTGGCCCGCCGGGTGGCCGCCTACGACGGCCGCTTCGACCTCGACAGCCCCGCCGGGGGTCCGACGACGCTGCGGGTGGCGCTGCCATGCGCATAGTCCTGGCCGAAGACAGCACGCTGCTGCGCGAGGGCCTGACCCGGCTGCTGAGCGAGGACGGCCATCAGGTCGTGGCGGCCGTCGGCGACGCGGAAGGGCTGGTGGCCGCGTGTGACGAGCACCGGCCGGAGGTGGTCATCGCCGACGTGCGCATGCCGCCGACCTTCACCAGCGAGGGCCTGCGTGCCGCGCTCGCCGTGCGGCGCCGGCACCCCGGGATCGGCGTGCTGGTCCTGTCGCAGTACGTCGACACGCGCTACGCCGCCCGGCTCGTCGACGGCGGCGTACGCGGGGTCGGCTACCTGCTCAAGGATCGGGTGGTCGAGGTCGGCGACTTCCTGGAGGCGCTGCGGCGGGTGGCCGGCGGCGGCACGGCGTTCGACCCGGAGGTCGTCCGGCGGCTGCTCAACCGCGCACGCGACACCACCTCCCTGGCCCGGCTGAGCGCGCGCGAGCACGAAGTGCTCGCCCTGATGGCCCAGGGGCACACCAACGAGTCGATCGCCGGACGGCTGCACGTGTCGCGCAGCGCGGTGGAGAAACACGCCAACGCCATCTTCGACAAGCTCGGCCTCGCGCACGCCGACGGCTACAACCGCCGGGTCCTGGCCATCGTGCGCTTCCTCAACGACTGACAGTGATGATGTAGATGAGCGCTTCCCGACAGGGTCTGACCCAGCGACTGACTGACCTCGAGGTCCTCAACGGGATCTGTCGGCCCTGGCCGGGAAGCGCTCGTGTGCACTCACCGGACGCGG
>NZ_JABCPZ010000419.1 GCF_013283785.1 Nonomuraea antri | reverse complement strand
GGGGTACGCGAGGCCCCTCGGAGGGGTGCGCGGGGCCGGTCGAGGGGCTGTCTGGGGCTGCTAGATCCCGCCCTGATCTAGCACTGGCCGGTGCTAGGTCTAGCAGTCGAGCTAGCGGCCCGTGTGGGCTCTGACCTGGGGTCTAGTCGTCCTAGTGGCCGTCGCGCGCACCCCTCCGAGGCTCGGCTCAGGGGGTCGTGGGGCCTGTGGGCGCTGCTAGTCGAGGGGCCCGAAATTTGTGTGCGGAGCGGCTCGGATTTGATGCGCTCGTCTCGATGATCGTCGCCGCGTCACGGCTCGGCGGAGCCGAGTTGGGACAACCTGTATTTGTACGAGAGGGGTAGTTAAAGAACTACCTCCCCTTTCCCCTTATCCCCTACAAGGGTTCGCCGATGGGTTCGGAGAACCCTTCCAGGAAACCCTTTCGGGAACCCTTCCCGCGCATACGCCTACCTGCACAAACATCAAGCCTGAACAACACGAAGATGCCCCACTCTCCGAAGAGAATGAGGGCATCCTCAGCGACGCTCAGGCGGAGAGCTTCGCGCGCCGCCGCTCGTTCGTCAGCCGCACCACGTCGGCCCGCGCGATCCCGCGCCGGTTGGCTCCCTCCCCGTCGTCGAGCGTTCCCCACACCTGCCCGACCGGCACGCCGAAAGGCTTGAGCGCGGATGTCAGCGCCGCGGTGCGGTCGGCGTCGTCCAGGCCAGCCCACTGCCCGTACGCGCCCGGCCGCAGCTCGGCCAGCCGAGCCGCCACGCGCGAGTTCCACACCTTCTCCTCGTCCGGGGCCACGACCGCCAGCACGTCGAGCAGCAGGTCATGATCCGGCGCCACGGGCGGCCGCTCGCCGAGCGCGTGCCCAGACAGCGTGCCAGCCTGCTCGCGCAGCTCGCGCGCCCGCGCGGCGATGGCCTTCGAGGTGGGCGCGTCGAGGTAGGCCGACCGGACAAGGATCGGGTCGTCGTCGATGCCGACCGCGTACGAGATGCCCTGGTCCTTCTTGGTGAAATTGCTGGGTCGGATGCCTGCGGTGTGTGAGCCCGAGCCGAGGATCATGTCGGTCTCGATGTGCCCCATCACGCGCAGGCAGATCCGGATACCCGCGTTCGCTGAGATGCTGGTCGGCAGCGACTTCTTGTCCGGCCGCTGCGTCGCCAGCAGCAGAATGATCCCCAGCGCGGGGCCCCGCTTGATGATCGCGGTCGCCAGCCGCCCGGCCTCCTCGCCGAACTCCTCGTGCGCGAACAGCTCCTGGCACTCGTCGATCGCGAGCACGAGCGGGTGCAGCCGCAGCGCGCGCGTGTCCGCCAGGCGGCGGGTCACCTTCGACTCGGGGCACAGGTCCTCGGGCAGGTCGTTGATGACCTCGGCGCGGCGCTCCAGCTCGGCGAACACCTCCCGCAGGCCAGCCATGGCCGCCGCGTACGTCTCCTCCTTCGCCCCGGACCCGTACCGGTGCGCGACCTGCTCCAACGCCTTGAGGTCGCCGGTGCCCTTCAGCTCCCACAGGTGCAGCTCGGCGGTGGGGTCGAGCGCGCACGCCATAAGCAGCACGCGCAGCGCAAACGTCTTCCCGTACCGGGGCATGGCGCCGATGAGGACGTTGCCGAACATCAGCTCGACGCTGATCGGGCGTCCGCGCTGGTCGCTGCCGTAGGGGATGGCCTGGAAAAGGTCGCACTGCCCGGCCGTGGCCAGCGGCCAGGCGGGTTGCTTCTGCTTGCGCATCTCCTCGTGGCCGACCCACAGCACCAGGCGGCCCGGGTGGGCGTCCGAGACGGGCTCGGGCCAGACCGCGCCGAGCGGCCGGCGCAGCGCCGAGGCGAGACGCTGCCGGGCGGCCATGACGTCGGCGGCGGTCACCCCGTAGGGGAGGTTGATGTCCGCGCGCCAGCCTGGCCCGTCCTCGCGGATCGGTGCGACGAACTCGATCCCGTCAGGCCGGGCGGCGGCCTTGTTCAGCTCGGCGATCCCGAGCGCGCCGAGGGCACGAACGACCACATCCGAGGTGAGCCGCTCGACTCGCGCGGGGATGACCGCCCGGTCAAACACCCGCTGATCGCTGGCCGTGCCGTACCGGCCGAGCAGCCCGAGCACCGTGCCGAGGCTGAGCCACTGCACCCACCACGGCGCGGCCAGGCGCACGAGCAGCCCGCCGACGATCGCGACGAGCAGAGCGCCCGCGGCCTGGATGAGACGCGAGCGGACCCGCGCCCGGTGCTCTTTGGCGATCAGCAGATACTCGGCGGTGGCGCCGCGCTGCACGGTCGTGTCCCGCAGCGGCGCGGTCTCGATGTCGCGCACCCACCGGGCCACGTCGCGCAGCAGCCAGCCGAGGCCGCGCGGGGAGCGGCGCAGCAGCCGCCCGGCGTAGGCCGGCACGCGCACCAGGTGGTAGGCGCCGATGTAGCCGACGTGCTCGGTCTCCCACTTGATCCGCTCGATCGCGGTGGCGCGGGAGCGGAGCCAGATGGGGACGACGGGCGGCCGGTCGGCGCGGCGCTCGGCGAGCACGGCCAGGCGGCTGGTGGGTGGCGGGTCGGTGGCCTGGTCGACGAGGACGCGGCCCTCAAGGACGTCGTCAGCGACCTCGAGTATTTCCCCCTCCGAGGGTAGGGAATACTCGAGGTCGACGACGACGAGATCGTCGGTGACCGGCTCGGCGGGCGCGCGGCGGATGGGTACGACCGCGCCGCGCGGCTCCACCTCCTCGACATCACTCACGTGCGTTCCCTCAGTCGTTGTCGGTGACGGTCGCGCCGGCGCCGTTGTGGGCGAGCTGCTGCTCGGCGATGGCCGCCACGATGGCCCTGTCGAAGGACGTCATCGGCAGCGGCTGTGACGGCCGCGCGGGCTCGTCGGGGAGCGTCACGGGCTCCTCGTAGATGACGAGCTCGTCGGGCTCCTGGAAGACGGCGGCGAGGTGCGGCCACGGCTGGCGCTGTGACGGTACGGCGGCCCCGTCCGGAACCGTCACGGGCGGCTCGTCGACGGCCTCCTCGGAGACCGGTTCGGCAGACTCGCCTGCGGGCGTGCTGTGACGGTCGTCGGCGGCCGTCTCCGCGCTGTCGGCGATCGTCACAGCCGCTGGTGAGACAGCGTTCCCGCCGCCCGCCGTGGGCGCGTCGAGGACGTCGTCGAGCGGGTCGCTGTGACGGTCGCGGCGGCCGTTGAGGAGGGCCCGCAGGAGCGTCACAGACTCCTCGTCGAGATCGGTGTCGGGCGCGTGCTCGGCGGGTGTCTCGGTGGCGGTGCTGTGACGGTCGGCGGGTGTCTCGGCGGGCGGCTCCTGGGCCGTCACAGCGGGGGCCTGCTCGGGCTGCTCGGCGGTGCCGTCGGCGGTGGTCTCCTGTGACGCCTTGATGAGCTCCTCGGCGGCGCGCGGCTGGATGTTGAACCGCGTCGCAAGAGTGCGCTGTCCGAGGCGGCGGCCGGGTGTGGTGAGGCTGTGCTCGTAGGCGATGCGTGCGGCGTCGAGCGCGTCGACGGGGACGACCGGCGTGGGCACCTCGACGAGCTTCTCAATCGTCACGGGCACGTGCTTCTCGACGACGCGCTCGACTTCGACTTCGACCGGCTTCTCGATCACGGTCTCGACGGGCACCTTGACGACGCGCCTGATGGTGACGGGCACCTTGACGACGTCGGGGCTGCTCGCGTGCTGCTCGGGCTGCTGGGTGGGCGCGGTGGCGGCCAGGCGCACGAGGCGGATGAGCCGCATCAGCAGCTCGTACGAGGCGACGAACGCGATCGGGGCGAGGGCGGCGAGGAGCGCGGCGCCGATGCTGCGGGCGTAGCCGTGGACGACGTTGACGGTCAGGGCCACGAGGATGCCGAACGCCATGCTGACCCAGGCGAGCCAGGGCACGGGGAGCGTGCGGCGGCTGCAGTAGAGCATGACGAGGCCGGCCATGATGACGAGGCCCTCGGCGGCGGCGGGGTAGAGGATGGCCTGCTCGAAGGGTTCGCCGAGGCTGAGTGCGAGGGCTACGAAGTGGCGGAAGCTGATGAAGCCGGCGGCGGCGCCGACTGCGATGGTGACGGCGACGGCGACGAAGAGGACGGCGAGGTCTCCGGCGCGGCTGGCGCGGACGGGCTGGGGCG
>NZ_JABCPZ010000418.1 GCF_013283785.1 Nonomuraea antri | reverse complement strand
CGGCTCGGGGGTGGCGAGGCGGTCGAGCGCCGCCGAGAGCCGCTGGAGCGCCTGGAGGCATTCCTTGAGCCCGTCGGCCCCGAGCTCCCCCGCGAGCCGGTCGGCGAACTCCTGGTGCCCGGGGACGATCTTGGCGATCGCCGCCCGGCCCTCCTCCGTCGGCTGCAGCAGTTTGGCCCGGCGGTGCGCGGGATTGGGCCGGTACTCCGCCAGCCCCTTCTCCACCAGCAGGTCGGCGATGCGCTGCACGCCCTGCCTGCTCATGCCCATGACCCGGGCGATGCCCGCGACGGGCAGCGGCTCGCGCAGCACCGCGCCGAGCACCTGCCACCACGCCGCGGTCAGCCCGGACGGCTTGGCCAGGTTCTCCGCCACCTCCAGGAACTGGCCGTTGAGCCGGAACGCGCCGAGCGCGGTGGCGGAGAACAGCCCGGCGGTCTCGCTCATGCCGACATCAGCACTTCGTAGGCCGACGGGTCGCTGTGGGCGAACAGCCGGAACCAGGCGTCGAGCACTTCGGGCCGGTAGACGTCGAGCCTGCGGAAGATCTCCCTGGCGAAGGCCACCGGCTCGGTCGGCCCGGCGGTGACGAGGTCGCCGCCGAGCACCGCGTCCTGGTCGAGGAACTGCTTGGCGCCGTCGTAGCCGGGCTGCATCTCCAGGTACTGCAGGACCGCGCTGGTGTGCGGGCGGTCGTTCAGCAGGCCGGCGCGGGCCAGGCCCGCGGTCGCGCCGCAGATGGCCGCGACGGGCACGCCCGCGTCGAGGAACTCACCGGCCTTGGCGGCGAACGGGGCCAGTTCCTCGCCCATGTCCCACAGGTCGGCGCCGGGCAGGATGAGCAGCCCGCTGTCGGCCGGAGTGAGCCGGTCGAGCGTGATGTCGGGGGTGATGCGGATGCCGCCCATGGTGACGATCGGCTCGCTGGTCAGGCCGACCGTGACGACCTCGAACCCGCCGGGCTCGCGCATGTAGCGCCCGCTGCGCAGGTGGGCGATCGCGTGACCGGTCTCCCAGTCGGCGAGGGTGTCGTAAACGGCGTGGTGAACGATTCGCTTCATGACAGTATCTTGTCATAACGACAGCATGCTGTCAATGCGATCCCGTGCGAGGATAGGGCCATGGCAGAGATCGTCGGCGGGGGACGTCCGGTCAACGACGCCGAACGGCGGGTGATCGCGTATCTGCGAGATCACGCGCCCGCCGACTGGTTGCTGCTGCACAACGTGGAAGTACCGCGCGGCGACGACGTGTTCGAGGTCGACCTGCTCGTGCTGACCGGCCACTCGCTCGTGGTCGTCGACGTGAAGGGCACGCGCGGGCGCATCGAGGTGTCGGGCACGCGCTGGTTCCCGCCGCGCAGGGAGGCCTTCGGCTCTCCGGTCGCCAAGCTGCGCGGCACCGCCAAGGCGCTCAAGGGCCTGCTGGTCTCCAAGCGCACCCAGCTCGAACGCGTCTACGTCGACAGCCTCGTCGTGCTCACCTCGCCCGACGCCGAGCTGGTCGACCCGGCCGGGCGCGACGCGGTCAACGTCACCGACCTGCCGCGGCTCATCCCCACGCTGAGCGACGTGACCCGGGTCAGGCGCGGGTGCAGCCCCGACGCCAAGCCGTACCTGACCGCGATACTCGACGCGCTCAACCAGACCGTGCGCCGCAGCACCGCGCCGCCCAGGTTCGGCAACTGGGAGGTCGAGGAGCAGCTCGGCGGCGACGCCAAGATCACCGAATACCGGGCGTTCAACGCCACCCTGCCGGGCAGCGAGACCGTGCTGCTGCGCGTCTACCAGGCCGATCCGCTGGCCGACGTCGAGGCCAGGGCGGCCGAGCGGCAGCGCATCGCCAACGCCTACGCCACGCTGGCCAGGATCCCGCCGCATCCGTGCGTGGTGCGTTCGCGCGACTTCTTCGCCATCGACGACGAGAGCCGGTTCGTGCTGGTGCTCGACGACGTCCACGGCCAGGCGCTGCACCTGTCGCTGGGCACCGGGGCGCGGCTGAACGTGATCCAGGACCTGCTGCGCGGCCTGGCGCACGCGCACGCCAACGGGGTCGTGCACCGGGCGCTGACCCCGGCCTGCGTGCTGGTCACCGACGAGGGGCACGCGGTGCTGACCGGGTTCGACTACGCCAAGCCGGGGCCGCGCAACTACACCGTCGCCCACGAGCTGGGCAACGTGCTCGACGCGCACTACGTCGCGCCGGAGTGCCAGGAGCGCCCCGACAAGATGACGCCGGCGTCCGACGTCTACTCGGCCGGCGTGATCGCCTACCAGCTCCTCACCGGCCAGCTCCCGACCAGCTCCGACGCGCACGGCCCGGAAGTGCCCGAGGTCGTGCGCCGGATGCTCGACCACTCCCCGGTCAAGCGGCCCACCGCCGCCGAGGCGCTCGACGCGCTGCAGGGGGTGCCGCTGCAGAAGTCCCGGCTCAGGCGGCTGGTCCGTCGCCTAGTGTCCGGATCATGAACACCGCGCTGAGCCCGGCAAGAGAAGATGATCTGCCCTTTCTGAACCGTCTCACCAACGACCCGGAGGCCACCGGGCCGCATCAGTGGCTCGGCTGGCACTCGCCGCACCACTACCGGCGGCGCTGGGAGGAGGACGGCCTGATCGGCGACGACCGCGGCATGCTGCTGATCGTCGACGGCGACGACCGGGTGGGGTTCGTCTCGTGGAGCAGGCAGCGCACCTCGCGCGAAGGCCACTGCTGGGAGATGGGGCTGATCGTGGCCCCCGAGTTCCGCGGGCGCGGGCACGGCACCCGGGCGCAGCGGCTGCTCGTGCGTTACCTGTTCGACCACACGACGGTCAACCGGGTCCAGGCGTCCACCGAGGTCACGAACCTGGCCGAGCAGCGGTCGCTGGAGAAGGCCGGGTTCACCAGGGAAGGGGTGCTCAGGGGCGTCTCCTTCCGTGCCGGGGAATGGCACGACGGCGTGCTGTACAGCGTGATCCGCGCCGACCTGAAGGACGCGGACCCGGGCGTCTAGACGGGGAGGCTGCGGCGTAGGGCGCTGGCGTGCCTGAGGTAGTCGAGCGCCAGGCCGGTGCGTCCGGCCGAGCGGTGCAGTTCGCCCAGGAGCTGGGTGCTCGACGCCTCGCCGCTGCGGTCGCCCAGCTCACGGAAGACCTCCAGTGCCCGTTCCAGCCCGGCCGAGGCCGGGGCCAGCTCGCCGCCGGCCGCCTGCAGCCCGGCCAGGCTCTGCAGGGCGTACGCGCCGCAGTGCCTGTCGCCGAGCGACTCGAAGATCTCCAGGGCGTGCCGGTGGAAGGACATCGCCTGGTGCAGCTGCCCCATCTGGACGCAGACGCAGCCCTCCCGGTGCGCGTCGCCCAGTTCCTGGGCCAGCCGCATGGCCTGGCCCAGTGACTCCGACGCCTGGGCCAGGTCGCCGGACCTGATGCAGGCCCGGCCGATGGCCTGGCGGGCGTAGGCCTCGCCGTGCTGGTCGCCGAGTGCCAGGAACATGGCCAGGGCGCGGCGGAAGTGGCCGAGTGACCTGGCGTGCCTGCCGCGGAACTGGCTGACCGCGCCCAGGCCGCAGATGGAGATGGCTTCGGCCCTGGTGTCGCCCAGGTCATGAAATATCCGGCGGGATCGGGTGAAGCCGGCCGCGGCCTCCTCGTACCGGTCCTGGTACAGGCTGACCTGGGCCAGGCCGCGCAGCATGGCGGCCTCGCCGTACCTGTCGCCCGCCGCCCGCGCCGCCGACAACGCCAGCGTGTGGGTACGCCGCCAGGTGCCGAGATGGCAGCGCAGGTCGAGGTAGGGCACCATGGCGGCGGCCAGGCCCCACGCCGACTGGGCCAGCCCCGACTCAGCCGCCACCGCCACCGCGCCGGCCAGCGCCTCGTGCTCGGCCTCGAACCAGGTGACGGGGTCGGCGGTGAGGCGGTCCAGCGTGCGCTCGGGCAGCCGCCAGCGCGGCGCGGCGGCCGCGGTGAGGCTGAAGACGGTGGTGGGCAGGCGGGTGGTGGCGTGTTCCGCGGTCGCGATCCACGCGGCCAGCACCCGCTCCACGCCTGGCGGTCCCGCCACCTCGCGCGCCACCCCCAGAGGCCCCACGCCCGCTCGGCCCATCACCTGCCGAGCCCCGATTGCCCGGTCGGGGCGTTGCCAGGTCGCAGCTTGGCGAGGGGCGTCGGGTGGTTCCTGGG
>NZ_JABCPZ010000417.1 GCF_013283785.1 Nonomuraea antri | reverse complement strand
CACCACAACCCTGGACTTCGCCCTTCGCTGGTCCACCCGCCGACGCCAGGACCAAGCCCGCGCCCGCAGCAGCCACTACTGGAAACGATGGCTCAAATATCACGAAATCAGGTTGTAGTACTAGGACTTACTCGTCTAGCTCACCAAACCGGGATCAAACCGAAGTGGAGGATCGCATCACCCAGGAGACCTCATCTGAGCAGCAGTTCGGCAGGCCGCTGTTCCTTTCTTCCGTACTTGGTCTGCTCCCAAGTAGATGCGCGCAGGTCGTCGAGTAGCTGCACTACAGGGCCATGGGGTTACCGCGTATGTCGGAACCGGAGGTCGAGCAGGGCGGCG
The DNA here is from genome assembly GCF_013283785.1 of Nonomuraea antri. Taxonomy (GTDB): domain Bacteria; phylum Actinomycetota; class Actinomycetes; order Streptosporangiales; family Streptosporangiaceae; genus Nonomuraea; species Nonomuraea antri. The sequence continues at coordinate 3,850 of NZ_JABCPZ010000417.1, read as the reverse complement.
CGTATGGCTGCAGCGACCAGGTCCGCCGCATCGGCCACGACTGAGTTCGTCCTCAGTGACGGTTGGGGGTGAATGCCGAGCCCGGCCGGCCAGGATTTCATCCCTGTTCGATGGCTCGCCGGATGCCTCCGGCAACGAGGGCGGGACGAACCATGATCGTCCGCTCTCCGTGCCAGTTGTCCGTTCGAGCGCAGGGAAGTGACACTACGAGAACACCCCCTCGGCTCGTCGATCCACTCGATAGTGACGTGAAGGGAATCCAGCCGTTGTCCTCGCAGTAGGTGGGCCTGTGCCGGATCCGCCAGCGGAAGACAGTGCCGTCGACGCTGATGAGCCATGAGCCCTTGCTGGACATTGCCATGGGCGCGCCAAACTCCTGCGCTGTTCCGTCGCTGTTCCGTTGGAGCACAGAAGGCCGCGAGAAGTGGGGCGAGACCCATAGGGGTAACCGCTGGTCATCCTCACGATCGAGCCATTTCGCAGGTGTCCGGAGCACCCGGTCGTACCCGAAGGAGATGACGGGGTTCTCATGCCTACAGAAACGCCCGAACACGCTATCGGGAAATGTGGTTTATCTGTAGATGCGAGATTGTGATCAACAAGATTTCAGGTAGCGGTGAGCGGTTCGGTCGGCGGAGCTGCCTCCATCACGGAGGAGCGCTTACCAGACACAGGTAGAGATCTTTACGCTGCCTTTACCCCGTGTCACGATCGGCTCGTTTTGTCCCGTTAAGCCTGAAAGGGCCCACGTGAAACGGACTCGACCCACGTCCGGCCTATCCACCGCGACGCGCCGCCGCGGATCTCTTCTGACAGTTTTCGCGATGATGGCATCGCTCATGGCGGCGACACCGGCGGTCGCGGAGCCGACCCCGGCACCGACTGAGGCATCCGCCTCTCCCGATCTGGTCGACGCCGCCAAGGCCGAAGCTAAGCACACTGGGAAGGAGGTGGAGATCGCCAGCTTCCACACCGAGAACATGACCACCGTGGCCATGCCCAATGGCAAGACGGTCAAGACCTATGTATCCCTCGCCCCGATCCGCGCCAAACGGGCTGGCCGATGGGCGGACATCGACCCGACGCTGATCGTGGCGGACAACGTCGTCAAGCCCAAAGTCACCGCGCTCGACATCACCCTCTCCAACGGTGGTGACGGCCCCCTGCTCACTGCCAAGGGCGACTCCCTCGGCGACAAGGGCGATGCCCGTGAGATCGTCGTTGCCGCACCCGGGAAACTGCCCGCGCCGGAACTGTCCGGGAGCACTGCCACCTACCGCTCGGCCTACGGCCGCAACGTCGACCTGGTCGTCACCGTTACGCCGGACGGCTACCAGCACCAGATCGTCATCCGCGAAAGGCCCGCCAAGCGGCTCAAGCTGACAGTGCCGATCGACCCGCCTAGCGGCATGAGCCTAGGCAAGTCGCCCAACGGCAAGCCCGCCGCGCTCTCGGACGGCAAGCAGGTCGCCGACTTGTCGACGCTACCGCTCATCGACGCCAAGGAACTCGTCACCCCCGGCGCCGGTAAGGCCGGCCAGGTAACGACCACTGTCACAGGAACGGGTGACAAGGCCGCTCTCGTTCTGGCGCCGGATGCCGCGTTCCTGGCCGACCCTGCCGTGACCTACCCGGTGACAATCGCCGCAGGCAACCCGACCCCCTGGCACGGTGCCGGCGCCCCCGCCGACACCTTCATCGCCAACGGCGGCAGCTACGTCAACGGCAGCTACATGGCGAACGACGGCGCGATCTTCGCCGGCCGCCGCGGAGGCTACAACTACCGCACGTACATGAAGTTCAACCTGGCCGGCGCACCGTTCTTCGGCCGCCAGATCCTGGATGCCAACATCACCCTGTGGAACTACTTCTCCCACGATTGCGGTGAGGTCGGCGGCATCTCCATGCACCGCGTCGCCTCCGACTGGACTCCCACCGGTATCACGTGGGGCAGCCAGCCGCTCGCCGTAGCCGACGGCCATGTGATCAACCCATACGGCAAGGACCAGAACTGCTCCGACTGGATGGCCGAGGGCGAACTCTGGTACTCCATCGAGGAGATTACCCGGGCCTGGGCGAATGGCACGCCCAACCACGGCCTCATGATCCGCTCGGTGAATGAGTCCAGCGGAACCAACTGGCGCCAGTACCTGTCCGGCAACTATGGGGGGATTGATGGGCACCACCCCTACTTCTTCGTCGAGTACGACGCTCCCGCACCCACCAAAACCGAATGGGTGCAGTTCGAGATGGACGACGTCGCAGGAGTGTTCCCCACGTATAACGAAGCCAAGGCCAACACCGTTCAGCCTTGGGACACCACCGCGAACTGGGCAGTGACCAACGCGGAGGCTGACGCGATTGAGAAGCTCGGAATCGGGGTCGCCAACGAGGTCACGTCAAGCAAGCTTCAGCCGTTGGGGGGCGACGCCGAGACCGATCCGTCTGAACTCGATCCGGATGAGATTCCGGCGGGCACTCCTATCGACCAGACGCCGCCCACGATCACGGAAACCAGACCCGATGGTTCCAGCGTTCCGGTCGACACCGCGATCACAGTGACCTTCAGCGAACCGGTCTGGGGAGCGAACATCGCCCTCAAGGACTCGGCCGGGACAGCGGTCCAAGGGACGACGGCCCTGGATGCCGCCAAGAAGGTGCTCACCTTCACTCCCGCTCAAGCGCTACGGCACGCGACCACCTACAGCGTGGAAGTGAACGGCGCCACGGATGTGGACGGCCAAGAGGTCGCTCCACTTCTCTGGCAGTTCACCACGGAGGTGGATGTCACTCCGCCCACCGTGACATCCACGGAGCCTTCGGCTGATGCCGTCAACGTGCCCCTCCAAACCGCGGTGAAGGTGACCTTCAGCGAACCGGTCACCGACACGGTGATCGGGGTAAAGGACGGCAGCGGAGCCGATGTGCCGGGCAGTGTCTCCGCTGATCGCGGCAAGGTCTGGGCGTTCACGCCGGACGCTCCGTTGAAGTGGAACGGCACCTACGCGGTGCAGGTGTCCGGCGCGAAGGACACGTCCGGGAACACGATGGCTTCCTACTCGTGGTCGTTCGCGACTGTCACGGATACCGCTGCGCCCACGGTGGCGCAGGTCAGTCCGGTCGCCGGCGCCACGGGTGCCTCGGTGAAAACCAAAGTGGTCGTGACGTTCTCCGAGGCCGTGTCGGATGCTCAGATCACCGCTGCCGATGCGGCGGGAGCACCGGTTCTCGGCGACATCGCTGTAGACGCTGCGAACACGACGTGGACATTGACATTCGGCGGTTCCCTGAAAGCCGAAACCCTCCACACCGTCAGTGTCTCAGGGGCCAGGGATCCTGCGGGAAACGTGATGGAACCATATTCCTGGTCCTTCACCACCGCCCAGCCAGACACTGTCGCGCCGACAGTCACCGCGTCGAGTCCTGAACCCGATGCCGTCGACGTGGCTCTTGGCAGCCCGATCAAGGCAACCTTCAGCGAGCCGGTGTCCGAGGGCCAGATCGTGGTCAAGGATCCGACAGGCGACATCGTGGCCGGCGCTCTCGCGACGGACTCCATGACCGTCCTGTCCTTTACGCCCGCTCAGCCAATGGCCGAGCGCACCAAATACACCGTTGAGGTGACCGGCGCCGAGGATGACGCGGGCAACGTGATGGCCTTGCACACCTGGTCGTTCACCACGATGGAGCTCCCACCACCGCCGAACTCACCGACGGTGACGGGTGAATATGCGACTCCCACCAGCGATGAGGAGGGCACGGTCACCTCGACCTTGACACCACGATTCATCGGCACGCTCAACGATCCAGACGGTCGCTCATCGACCATGACCGTGGAGGTGGAACATGA
>NZ_JABCPZ010000416.1 GCF_013283785.1 Nonomuraea antri | reverse complement strand
GGCCCGGGGGATAGGTCCCGGGAGGCGACGGCATGGGCGGGCGCCCTTCGGCACCGAGTCGCCAGCAGCCCGCGGGGACGCCATGTCAGGCTCGCGGCCATCGTGCGCGCCGACCTGAGGCCCTGGCTGATCCGCCTGCGGCCCCCACCCTGGTGGCGGGGCGCATCCGCGCACCATATGGCGTGCCCCGGGGGATGGCCGCCTGACCGACTGGCTCGGTCAGGCGAACCACACGGCCGCCCCACCGCGATCCTTGGGCTGGCCGTCTGCGGGCCGCGCAACTCGGGTGGCAGGCACATCCATCCTCGGCACAGATGGCGTGTCCATAGGTGGCTGCGGGGCCGAGCCGCCAGGCGGCCGCGTGGACGCTCGCCTCAGGCCGGCGGCCAGCGGTGGGCGCCCGGCCTGCGGCCGCTGGCCTCGGCTGGCCGCCTGTGAGCAGCGCGCTCTCGGTGGCGGGCACCTGTGAGGCGGCTGTGTGCGAGCCTTCTGGTGGGTTGCATTGGCCGAACCTCGGGCCATTCGGGTCGGGTGGTCGCCTTGCCGCAGGCACCCGCTGGCCGCCTACAGGCTGCCGCAACTTCGGGGGCGGGCACATCGAGACCGCCGCATCGCGAGCCCTCCAAGGCTTGGGGTGGTCGAGCCGTCAGGTGGTCAGCATGGCCGAGCCGTTAGGCGGTCAGCACGGCCGAGCCCGTCATGCGGGGAGACCGCTGATCTTCATGTGTCTGCGTGGCGAGTTCCTGAGCGGTTGGCTGTGCGTCGCGTGGGCAGGCCCGTGCGCCCAGGCGTGATTCCCGTGATCCCCTGAGCCGCCTCGCCAGGTTGTCGCCTGGTCAACCTCGTGTGCCCAGGTGCAAACCCAAGCCGGGACATGCGAAAGGGCGCTCCCCGTGTGGGGAGCGCCCTTTACGCATTGTTGGTGGCTTTACTTCTTGTAGGCGCCGGTGGAGAACGGGACGGGCTTGTTCTTCAGGCCCTTGCCGTCGCCCCACTTGGTGATGACGTAGTCGACCTTGATGTGGCCCTCGCCACCCACGCCGTCGACACCCAGGGTGTCGGTGTTGAACTTGCCGCCGGTCAGCGCGGCGAAGGTCTTGGCGTCCAGGTCCAGCATCACACCACGGCTGGAGGGATCACCGGGGCCACGGTCACCCACGAAGAACGGCATCTTCTTGCCCTTGTAGACGACGTAGCCCTCGGTCATCAGGGGCCACGACGGCGAGGCGACCAGACCCTGCTGCATCGGCTTGCCCGCGGCCGGCAGACCGGTGTCACCGGCGCGGCCGGAGGCGTCGTCCCAGAAGTAGGACGCGGTGGTCGAGCCCTTGAGCAGACCCTGAGCCTGGGAGTCGGTGGTGGTGTCGGCCTGGGCCATGCTGGCGCCGGCGGTGGTGCCGATGGTCAGCGCGGACAGGGCGGCGGCGGACAGCAGAGCGAAGGAACGCAGGCGAGCGGTCATGAAGAGGTACCGTCCTTTACGTGGAACTGGGGCGGACACAGGACACGGACACGCTCGCTTTGCATGGAGACGCAGCCGACTGATCCGGGCGCTGGCGCGCTAGGGCCGGATTGATGCTGCGTGGAGCGCTGGAGACGTGGGTCTCGGGAGGGAACCGGATGTCGGGCCTGGGTAGGTCGCCGGTGTCGGTTCCGGGATCCGCCTGGTGGGGCGGGCGGTTGGTGCGGGTGCCTCGGCAAACTGCGGGTCTCTCCCCGACCAACACATACAAGACTACCCCATGAAACGGACAAACGCAAACGAATCACCATGAAACGGGCAATGATCTACCTGGCTAGGTAAAGCGAACGCCATGCATCGTCTCCGCTACAGGCCGCTGAATGGAGGTTCGGATCTTCAGAGGAGCTTGGAGGCATCGGATGCACAAGATGGCTCTGCGTAGATGAAGGCCGGCGAGGTGGCTGCCGGGAGTCTTGCCGCGGTGAAGGCGGCCAGCGAGGGGCGGACGAGAGCGTCGCGTGAACTTTCTGGCGGGATGCGTCGTCGTACTTCCCACGATCAGCATCGCCAGGATCCGGGGGTTCACCATGAGCTCACCACGCATGATCGCACTGTCGGCCGCGGTGCTGGCCGCGGTCGGCTGTTCGGCCCAGACAGCCGGGCCACCGCCTGCCATCACCCAGACCGTCACACCGCAGAGTCGCGCGACCACCTCGGCCACACTGCCGCAGCAGCCCGTCCCTGCGTCCCCCTCCCCCTCACCTCCGGTGGACCTTCCCAAGCCGACGGCGACCACCGATATCGGGCCCCGTCCGCGCCCCAAGATCTGCGATCGTCGCGGCGAACACCGCGTACCCGCCCCCGGCGTGCTGAGCATCAGCGGCATCAGCGTCGACGGCGATCGTGTGGTGCTGAAGGCCAGGCCCTCCATCCGGGTCTGCGGCCCTAAAGTCGCCAACGATGGCTACTACATGGCGAGCTCCGGCCCCGCCAGGACCTATCGGCTGGCCCGCCGAGCCACGGTCATCCTCGTGGACATGAGCAATGGCCCCGTGCCTGCGCACTACAGCGTCGCGGCGTTCATCAAGCTGCTGCGCGCCACGCCCGAGCTGAACATTGAGCGTGGTGGTCTCGACCCGCATTTCCGCTCCTTCGAGACCGCCTCCGTCGACCTCTCGGACAGCACGGAGATCACCACACTCTCTCAGCATTACCACCCATGACCGGCGACATGGGCACAGCGGGTCCGGACGGTGACAGCCGGTAGAGCTCTCCGCCGGCAGGCGGTGCCTGCTCGATAGCTGTCACGCGAAGCCTGCCTGGCCGTGACAGTGGCATCAACGGCGATCTCCGATCGCGTTCGGTGACGAGGACGGCTGGGGCGACGTCGCCACCATCGTCGGCCAGCGAGATGGCTGCGAAATGTGCGGGAGTGAGTCCGGGATGGCTTTCGCGGTCTGTTCCGTCGGCACCCGATGTACGTACTCAACACTTTCTTGAACCGCGGTGTCGCCCAGCGGAGTCACATGGCTTAGATGGACGGTTGGGCGCCTCGTGCCCCCCGGGCTGCGGACGGAGTGCCTCTACTCGCCCCTTCGGTCTCGTTCCCGAGTTCCTCGTTCAACAGCCGGCAGTGCTCCTTGTTCAAATTCTTCGGAGACAGGCAGTTCATGCGCCGACTGCGAGCGGACTTGCACGCGGGCACATCGTCCCGACCGCCGTCGAGGCAGGCGAGGAAAGTTTTCTCTATCGCACGGCAGGCAGCGGCTCCGTGACCGTCGTGGATGCAATCAAGGTAGTCGTGGGCGAACAGGCGGCAAGTCATGTCGTCCGACTCTCCCGCCCTTTGACCACAGGCCGCGTGCAGCTCCACCACCTGACGACAGTTGAAACGCCCGATGTCGTCCACGTGGCCGCTTCGGCAGTCGTCGACCGCCTGAGAAGCTTGGGCGCATTCCGACTTGGCGGCGGCCGACAGGCATTCGAAATAGCTGTGCGGCTTCTGATCGGCAGCCTGCGGCTGCTCCCCTCGCACGTGGAGAATCGCCGCGATGGAACCGAGGCCTAATACCAGCATCCCTAGCACGATCATGGTGCGCTTCATCGCCACGTACTCCAACGTCGGCTCGGATCGCCTGCTTTCGAGTTCCGCGCACTTCGCGGCCTGTCTCGCGGCGCGTCGTTCCCTGCGCTTTGCGACATTGCTGCACTGAAGATACCGGTTCAGGCCATCGTGAGGAGACATGCGAAAGGGCGCTCCCCGTGTGGGGAGCGCCCTTTACGCATTGTTCGTGGCTTACTTCTTGTAGGCGCCGGTGGAGAACGCGACCGGCTTGTTCTTCAGGCCCTTGCCGTCGCCCCACTTGGTGATGACGTAGTCGACCTTGATGTGGCCCTCGCCACCCACGCCGTCCACACCCAGGGTGTCGGTGTTGAACTTGCCACCGGTCAGCGCGGCGAAGGTCTTGGCGTCCAGGTCCAGCATCACACCACGGCTGGAGGGATCACCGGGACCACGGTCACCGACGAAGAACGGCATCTTCTTGCCCTTGTAGACGACGTAGCCCTCGGTCATCAGGGGCCAGGACGGGGAGGCGACCAGGCCCTGCTGCATCGGCTTACCCGCGGCCGGCAGACCGGTGTCACCGGCGCGGCCCGAGGCGTCGTCCCAGAAGTAGGAGGCGGTGGTCGAGCCCTTGAGCAGGCCCTGAGCCTGAGAATCGGTGTTGGAGTTGGTGCTGGTGCTGGTCTCGGCGGCCTGGGCCATGCTGGCGCCGGCGGTGGTGCCGATGGTCAGCGCGGACAGGGCGGCGGCGGACAGCAGAGCGAGGGAACGCAGGCGAGCGGTCATGAAGAGGTACCGTCCTTTACGTGGAACTGG
>NZ_JABCPZ010000415.1 GCF_013283785.1 Nonomuraea antri | reverse complement strand
GATGTCAACCGTTCTCGGCCTTTCCTCGCCACACCCCGAAACGGGTCCACGGCCGCCGGTGCCCTTTTCACCTGATCGCTTTCATCTGATCGCTGCCCACCGTCGCGCCCCGCCCCGCCGGCTGACCGGCCGGGCGGGGACGCGCCGGGCGTCAGGGCAGCGTGCGCAGGTAACCCGGCGGCTTGCGTACCTGGCCGGCCTGCTCGAACGCGTACGCCAGCGAGATCAGCCCCGACTCGGCGAACCGGCCGCCGAAGAACGTGACGCCGAGCGGCAGCACGCCCTTGGCGTAACCGGCGGGGACGGTGATCGCCGGATACCCGGAGACGGCCGACGGCATGGACGAGCTGACGAAACCGGTGAAGTCGTCGCCCTTGGTCAGGTCGGTCAGCCAGGCCGCGTGGTTGGTCGGGGCGAGCACGGCGTCGAGCCGGTGCTCGGCCACCACGTCGTCGATCGCCTTCCTGGCCAGCGTGGTCGCCTTCCCCCTGAGCTCGCGGTAGGCGGGGTCGTTCAGATCACCGCTGGTGGCCTGGGCCTGCTCGAACAGCTCCTGGCCGAAGTAACGCAGCTCGGTGGCGGCGTGCCGCTTGTTGAAGGCGATCAGCCCGGCCAGGTCGGACGGGTGCCGTCCAGGGGTGGCGGCCAGGTAGGCGTTCAGGTCGTGCTTGAACTCGGTCAGCAGCGCCGGGAACTCGGCCGCGCCGACCTGGTCGAGCCCGGCCAGTTCGAGGCCGTCCACGACGGTCGCGCCGCGGGCCTTGAACGTGGCGACGGCGGCGTCGAGGGTGGCGAGCACGTCCTGGTTGTCGCCGGCGACCGAGCGCCAGACGCCGATCCGCTTGCCGGCCAGCGCGTCGGGCCGCAGCGCCGCCCGGTAGTCGCGGTCGCCGTCGGGCACGGTGGCCGGGTCGCGCGGGTCGACGCCCTGGATGGCCTGGAGCACCACGGCGGCGTCGGTGACGTTCCTGGTGATCGGGCCCGCGGTGTCCTGGGCCAGCGACAGCGGCACCACGCCGCCCCTGCTGACCAGGCCGATCGTGGGCTTGATGCCGACGACGCCGTTGACGCCCGCCGGGCAGACGATCGAGCCGTCGGTCTCGGTGCCGATGGTGACGGCGGCCAGGCTCGCGGCGACGGCCACCGCCGAGCCGCTGCTCGATCCGCACGGGTTGCGGTCCAGCACGTGCGGGTTGTTGGTCTGGCCGCGTACCGCGCTCCAGCCGCTGGAGGACGGGCTGGAGCGGAAGTTCGCCCACTCGGACAGGTTGGCCTTGCCCAGGATCACCGCTCCGGCCGCGCGCAGCCGCTGCACCAGGAAGGCGTCCTTGGCCGGGCGGGCGCCGTACAGGGCGAACGAGCCGGCGGTCGTGCGCAGCGGCGCGGTGGTGTCGATGTTGTCCTTGAGCAGGACCGGGATGCCTTCCAGCGGGCCGCGCGCGCCGTGCCGGCGGCGCTGGTCACTGCGCCGGGCCTCGTGCAACGCGGCCGGGTTGGTCTGGACGACCGCGTGCAGCAGCGGATCCATCCGGCGGATGCGGTCGAGGTAGAAGCGGGTGAGCGTGGCCGCGTCGAAGCGGCCGCGGTTCATCGCGTCCTGCATGTCGAGTACGGTCGCGCGATCGAGGTCGAGCCCGCGCAGGACGGTGCCCGCGGATGAAACGGTGCCCGCGGGTGAAGCGGTGGCCGGGAGGGTGGTGGCCGCCTCGTGGGCGTGTGCCGGGGCGGCCACGGATAAGGCGGCGGCCAGGGTCAGCGCCGCCGCCCATCGCATGGGATGCAGGGGATTCATGGGTGACGAGCGTAGCGATAATGCTTCCTATTGAAAATGTTTCCATTTCAGGCTTTACCGGCTGAGCGCCCGCGTTGTCACGGACATTCTTTCCGCGATTCCCCCGGCATTCGTGCACGCGCCTGGCCGGCGTCCGCGTGGACGCCGGCCCGCGCGCCGCTCAGGCGGCTTCGTTGCGGCGCTGGCAGTCGATGCAGTAGCGGGCCAGCGGCCGGATCTTGAGCCGCTCGAACGGGATGCCCCGCTCGCAGTGGGCGCAGCGGCCGTACTCGCCCGTGGTCAGCTGGTCGAGCGCGTTGGTGAGTTCGGCGATGGCGCGGTCGGCCGCCGCCAGGGAGACGAGCAGTTCCTGCCAGGAGTCATCGGCTCCGGTGGTCTCGCTCGCGTCGGCCTGCAGGCCGAGCAGCTGGCTGCTGCGCCGGGCCAGCTGTTCCTGCAGCTCCAGCCGCAGGGCCTGGGCCTGGACGCTGCTGAGGTGGGGCGTTCCGCCGAGTTCGGACATGCTGAAGTCCCTTCTGAACGATGAGAGGCGCGCATGCGGGCAGACCGGCGGACGCGCACGAGAGGCGGCGTCCGCCCGGCGGGCCGGGCATGCGCGAAGAACCCCGCGGCGCGTCTGCGGCACACGGGGGAAGGAGAGACGTCGTCGGCTAGCTCGGCGGCGGGCTGCGCGACCCCGCGGTGCGGTGCGCGAACTGCTGGGGATCGCGCAGCTCGTGGGCGTCGCGTCCGGGTGTGGGCAGCAGCGCCAGGTGCGCTACGGCGGCACGCCGGTCGTCACGCAGCCGCGGCCACAGCGACAACACGTGGTGCTCGCGCATGCTCAGCCCCTGCGGAGGCAGGCTGGGCATGCGCATGTCCCACACGCCCGCGCTCCACGTCTCGCCCGAGGTGAGCGGCGCCCGGCCGGCGGAGTCCTCGCCGTACGCGCCGAACAGGGAGCCGGCCAGCAGCAGGGACAACAGGACCAGGCCCATCGCGCCGGTGAACGCGATGGGCCCGCGTGGTGTTCTCCACGGTCCCGTCATAGCGCCGACCATAGCCCAGAAGGGACGAAAAGGCATGCTCATTACGCCTGCCCCGGGCTCGCCTCCCGCCGTACCCGGCCCCACGGCTTGTAGAACGAGACCCAGGTCACCAGGCCGAGCGCGACCGGGTGCAGCACCGCGAGCGCGACCAGCTCCCGCTGGACCCCGCGGTAGGCGGCGTCCACGGTGGCGGCGTGCTCGATGACGTAGGCGACGGCGCCCGGCGAGTGGCTGACGGTGAGCGCGATCGTGCCCACCGTGGCCACCAGTTTCACCAGCGGCCACCAGTGCCGGACCAGGCCCCACGGCGTCATCAGCGACAACACCAGGCCGGTCACGATCGTGGTGATCGCCGACGGGATGATCACCGTGCCGACCAGCAGCCGCTGGAACCCGTAGGCGGCCCGCAGCAGGTCCGGGTCGGTCAGGCCGAGCGCGGCCACCGTGAGGACGACGAGCACCACGGTCATGCCCAGCCAGCCGACGGAGGCGATCACGTGCGCCAGCACGACCGCCTTGCGCCAGCCACGCGACAACATCGGCCGCCTCCGCCGCCCAGCCCTGGCCGGGGGCTGCGCCGGGGCCGGTGTCCGGGCCTGCGCCGGGGCCTCAGTCGGAGCCTGCGTCTGGGCCTGGGCCTGGGTCGGGGCCGGCAGGCCGGTCACGGTCGTGGTCATGGTCGCCTCCTCCGGGGTTCCTGCTGCCAGGATCCCCGGCGGGGCCCACCCGGCGAATCGGCCGCGCGGCCCGTCGGCGGGTACGCCCGCCGGCGTACCCGGCCGCCTGAAACCGGCCCCCGCCGCCCCGCCGGGTGTAGGCGGCGGTCAGCCGACGTGCACGCCGGGGCGGCGGGCCGGGTCGGGCTCGCTCTTGCGCAGGATCTCCCGCACCACCGGCGCCGTGTCCCCGCGTCCGAGGATCAGGTAGCGCAGCAGGTGCATCAGGGGCGAGCCCTCGGCCCACTCGAAGTAGCAGTGCGGCCGCACCCCGGTGGCGTCGCGCAGCGCGAGCAGGATGGCGGCGATCGCGTTGGGCGCGGCCGGGCTGCCGGCGCGCAGCACGCGGTGCCCGTCCACCTGGTGGCCGCGTACCCGCAGCACGTGGCTGAAGCTGGACGGGTCGACCACGTCGATCTCCAGGAACAGCACGTCGGCCGGCCCGGGCACCGGGTTGATGCCGCGCTGCTGTGACTCCTTGGCCGCGTACTCGGCCGCGTCGTCGCGTTCGCCGCGCCGGTGCGCGATCAGGTTCAGCGACCGGTCGTGGGCCAGGGAGTCGGTGACGAATCGCCGGGCGGCCTCGTCGAACTCGATCCGGTCGGCGCGCAGCTCGGTCGTGCGCGACACTCGGGAGATCAGCGACACCACGATCACGCCCAGGATGAACAGGGCGGAGATGGCGATGCCATCCGGTTTCTCCCTGATGTTCTCGGCCAGCGCGTACAGCAGCACCAGCGTCAGCACCGCGAACCCGATCGTGGCCGGACGCCGCCGGCGGCGCGCGGCCGAGATGGTGACGGCGACAGCGCCGGAGACCATCATCGCCAGGA
>NZ_JABCPZ010000414.1 GCF_013283785.1 Nonomuraea antri | reverse complement strand
GTCGCGGGGATGGCGCAGGCCGCGGTGCCGCCGGGCAGGCGGTGGCGGTTGCCCGCGACGAGCCGGTACACCCCGTGCGCCACCCACCGGATCGGCGGCAGCCGCAGCAGCAGCCCGAGCGGGCTCCACGGCAATCCGGCGTCGATCAGCAGCTTGGCCACCGCCTGCGCGCCGCCGTGCACCCGGCGCTCGCCGACCCACAGCAGCTCGTAGATCGCCTGCTCGCGCGTCACCCCGAGCTCGCCGAGGTCGGCGGCCTGCCAGGCGACGATCTCGGCCCGGGTCCGCAGATGCCGCCGGACAAACGCGACGCACACCGTGCAGAACCCGCAGTCTCCGTCGAACACGAGCACCGGCCTCATGACCAAGATCCTACCGACGCGGCCCACGTCCCCGACGAGACGGCCGCGCCGCTGCGGTCAGCTCGCGGCGCGGTCGTCCACGGGGCGGCGGCGCAGTGCCGGGTCGGTCAGCGGGGCCGGGCTCCAGAGGCCGACCGGGTGGTAGACGTTGGTGCCCGGCGGCACGAGCTCGTCGATCCGGTCCAGCACCGCGTCGTCGAGCACCAGCGAAGCGCTCTTCAGCAACCCGTCCAGCTGCTCCATCGTGCGCGGGCCGAGGATGACCGAGGTGACCGCCGGGTGGGACGCGGCGAAGGCGACGGCCAGCGCCGGCAGGGAGCAGCCGAGCTCGTCCGCCAGTTTCACCAGTTCCTCGACGACCTCCAGCTTGGCCGCGTTGACCGGGATAGACGGGTCGAACCGTTCCGGCGCCCGTGCGGCACGGCCCTGTGACAGGTCGATCTGCTGTCCCTTGCGGTAGCGGCCGGTCAGGAATCCCCAGCCCAGCGGGCTGTAGGTGAGCACGCCCATACCGAGCCGCTGCGCGGTCGGCAGGACGTCGCCCTCGATGCCGCGTGCCAGGATGTTGTACGGCGGCTGCTCGGTGCGGAACCGGTACAGGCCGCGCTGCCTGGCCACATGGTAGGCCTCCACCGTCTCGTGCGCGGGGAAGGCGGAGCTGCCGAAGGCCCGGATCTTGCCCTGACGTACCAGGTCGGTCAGCGCGGAGAGGGTCTCCTCGATGTCGGTCCGGTGGTCGGGGCGGTGGATCTGGTAAAGGTCGATCCAGTCGGTGCGCAGCCGCTTGAGGCTCGCCTCGACCGCACGCATGATCCAACGACGCGAGTTGCCGCTCCTGTTGCGCCCCTCCCCCATCTGGAAGTGCACCTTGGTCGACAGCACCACCTCGTCCCGCCGGCCCTGCAGCGCCTTGCCCACGATCTCCTCGGACTCGCCCGCCGAGTACATGTCTGCGGTGTCGACGAAGTTGATGCCGTGGTCGAGCGCGGTGTGGATGACGCGGATGCTGTCGTCGTGGTCGGGGTTGCCGGCCGAGCCGAACATCATGGTGCCCAGGCAGTAGGTGCTGACCTCGATGCCGGTGCCGCCGAGGATGCGATATCTCATACCTCGGAACCGTAGAATCTAGAGTCGGCTCTAGGTCAAACTGGCCGCATGTCGGAGTTGAGTATCGGCCAGGTCGCCGAGCGCACCGGGCTCAGCGTGCACACGCTCCGGTTCTACGAGCGGGAGGGGCTGCTGACCCAGCCGGTACGCCGGGGAACGGCCGGGCATCGGGTCTACAGCGAGGGTGACGTCGACTGGCTGGGCGTGTGCATCCGGCTGCGCGCGTCCGGCATGCCGCTGACCGACATCCGGCGCTACACCGAGCTCGTCAGGGCGGGGCAGGGCAACGAGGTGGATCGGCTGGAGGTGCTGCGCGAACATCGGGAGCGGGTGCTCGCCCAGATGGACGAGCTCAGCGAATGCCTCAAGCTGATCACCCACAAGGTGGCCATCTACGAGGGCCAGCTGGGGTTGCGGGAGCACGTCCCGGACTGCAAACCCTGAGCCCACCTGGGAGCGCCGGTTCCCGCATCGGGCCGCCACGCAGGCGTCCATCGCCCTGACCTCGGCCACTGGCGTCGCCGGGCACGTGCTCGCCAAGGCGCCCAAGGGCCGGTCCGGGCACAAGACCACCGCCGCGCTCGCCGACCGGGTGCTGCCCGCCCGCGAGATCACCGCGGCGCTCGACGCCGTCTGCTGGGAGGCCGGTGCCGTGTCGCGGGGGTCCGTCGCGGACCCCTGTGACCGGGATGTCCGGCGGAAAATCGGTTGCCTCGCGTGGCGGGCGCGGGGAACGCTTGGCGCATGAGGATCTGACGGACAGCACCGCCCTTCCGCGCTGCCGCGGCGCTCACTCGCCGCCATGATGCCGCGTGCCTCCATCCTTCTTCAGCGAAAACCGCAGCGAAACCGCAGCGAAGACCTCAGCTAGAAACCTCGGCTTGAACCTCAGCGAAGAGAGCGCGTCTTTGTCCCAGCAACACTCCCCGACACCGCCCGCCACCACGGCCACGGTCACCGTGTTCGCCTCCCCCACCAGCTGGATCGAGTCCGACGCGGTCGCGCAGTGCCACCAGGTGGCCGCGCTCGACGGCATGATGCACGTCGCCGGCATGCCCGACCTGCACCCCGGCAAGGGCGCACCCATCGGCGCCGCCATGCTGTCGGCCGTCCTGTACCCGTTCCTGGTCGGCTCCGACATCGGGTGCGGCATCGCGGTGTTCCCCATCAGGCTCAGGCGCGCCGTCCCCGAGAAGCTGGCCGGACGTTTCCCCGACCTCGACCGCGCGCTCGACCCCGAGCGGGACGCCGGCGATCCGGCCTGGGACGTCGTGGCGGGCGACATCCCGGCCGGGCACACCGAAGGCCTCGGGACGGTCGGCCGGGGCAACCACTTCGTCGAGCTGGCCCGCGTCGGCACCGTGTTCGAGCCCGGCCACGCGAGCCGGCTCGGGCTCGACGCCGGTGACCTGGTGCTCGTCGTCCACAGCGGTTCCCGCGGGCTGGGCGAGCGGATCCTGCGGGCGCACACCGAGGTCCACGGCGCGGGTCCCGCCCCCGACCCGGACGCGTACCTGGCCCTGCACGACGACGCCGTACGGTGGGGGTCGCTCAACCGGCGGCTGCTGGCGGCCAGGGTCGCGCACGCCCTGGGCGCCGAGCCCACGGAGCCGATCGTCGACCAGTGCCACAACCTGGTCGAGGTCCGCGACGGCACCTACCTGCACCGCAAGGGGGCGGCGCCGGGCGACGGCCGTGACGTGCTCGTCGCCGGCACTCGCGGCACCCCGTCCTACCTGGTCGTCGGCCACGCCGGGCCGGAGGCCGGCCATTCGGTGGCGCACGGCGCGGGGCGCAAGATGTCCCGTGCGGACGCGCTGCGCCGCGGGAAGGCCAAGCACACGGTGGACGAGCTGCGCCGCACCCCAGTCGGGTCGCTGGTGGTGTGCGGTGACCGGCAACTGCTGTTCGAGGAGGCGCCGACGGCCTACAAGCGCATCGAGCAGGTGGTCGGCGACCTCGTCCAGCACGGCCTGGCCACGCCGGTGGCCACCACGGTCCCGCTGGTCACGTACAAGACGCCGGACGCCGGGTCCGCGCCGGGCGGCCGCCGCGGGCGGGGGCGCCGGTGAGCGTCCATCTGCTGCTGTCGGCCGGACGCGGCCCGCAGGAGTGCGCGTGGGCCCTGGCCAGGCTGCTGCGCCGGCTGGAGACCGAAGCCGCCGGGCTGGGCCTGGAGACCCACCGGGCGGACGTCGTGCCGGGCGAGCGTCCTGGCACGTACCGGTCGGTGCTCGTCCGCATCTCGGGGGACGGCGCCGAGGCGTTCGCCGCCGCCTGGACCGGCACCCTGTGCTGGCAGGCCCCCAGCCCCTACCGGGCCGGCACCGGCCGCAAGAACTGGTACGTCATCGCCCGGCCGTGCGAGGTCGACGCCCCGCGCACGACGTTCGCCGAGGCGGACGTCGACGTCGTCGCCTGCCGCACCGGCGGCCCCGGCGGCCGGCATCGCGACAAGGCCGAGACGGCAGCGCGGGCGACCCACCGGCCCACCGGGATCGTCGTCGTGGTCGACACCGAGCGGCAGTTCAGCCTCAACCGCCGCCTCGCGCTGCGGCTGTTGCGCGAGCGCATCGAGCACGGCGACGAGCTGGCGGAGCGCGCCGTCACCGCCGCCCGGCGGCGCGTCCACGACGAGCTCGTCCGCGGCAACCCCACCCGCGTCGAACGCCCACACACCCCGGACCAGCCCCCGCAGGTGCAGCCGCGCCGCCGACGACGGTGACCCCGCACGCGGGTCCGGGTGCCCTACCGGCACCCGGACCGATTTAGTACCGTTCCATCGGCATCTTCCGCCACCAAAGTGATCGATTCCGATCATTACCCCCACCGCAGGAGTGTCCCGTGCGTATCCGCTCCGTGCTGACGTCCGTCGCCGTGCTGGCCGCCGGCGTGGTCGCCGTCTCCCCGCCCGCCCACGCCGCGGC
>NZ_JABCPZ010000413.1 GCF_013283785.1 Nonomuraea antri | reverse complement strand
GGGCACCACGACCTGGCCGAGCCGGTTGCCGGTCAGCCGCAGCGCCAGCGCGGTGCCGCGTTCGCCGGGCCGGGCGCGTCCGGCCACCCACGACAGCGTGAGCGGCTGGCCGACCCCGAGCGCGAACCCCAGCAGCCCGATCACCGGCACCGCCGCGACCAGCCCGCAGAACGGCAGCGCGGCCATCGTCACCGCGGCCACGACCGTGCTGCCCACCAGCACGCCGCGCCGCCCGTACCGCCTGACCAGCCGTTCCATCGTGAGCCTGCTGGCCATGGTGGCCGCCGCGCGCAACGCGAGCAGCCAGCCGACGGCCACCACGGACACCCGGTGATCCTGACCCCAGGCCGGCAGGTAGGCGACCACGAGATCGACGGCCGTGACCGTGGTGAGGCTGGTGACCATGGCCTGCCACATGCCCTCCTGGGCCAGCGTGCCGCGCAGCGCGTAGCGCGCGGCGCCGTCAGGACGCCGCACCGGGGCCGCTGCGCCGACCCGCAGGCTCGCTAACGCGGCCACCACCGCGAACGCGGCCGCCACCGCCAGCGCCGGCCCCACCTCGGCCGCCGCCACGCCCGCCGTTTCCCCCGCTGTGCCCGCCGCCAGGGTGCCGCTGGCGACCAGGGCGGCCACGGGCGGGCCGATGAGCTGGCCGATCGAGGTGAACACGGTGAAACGGGCGTACGCGCCGTCGTGGCCGCCCGCCGCCACCCGGTTGGCGATGACGGCCTGCTGGGCCACGACCGACAGCAAATGCCCCAGCCCGAACAGCGCGTTGAGCAGCACCAGCCAGCCCAGCGTCCTGGCCCCGGTGAGCGCCAGCGCGCTCACCGCGATCAGCGCCCCGCCCAGCAGCGCCGCCGTACGCTCCCCCGACGCGTCCACCCAGCGCCCCACCGGGACGGCCAGGAACAGCGGCAGCACGGCGAAACCCGCGGTGATGAGACCGATGCCGAGGTTGCCCGCGCCGATCTCGATGGCCCGGTAGCTCACCATGGGCCGGGCGGCGAAGGTCGCCGCCTGGACGCAGACCGCCACCACCATCAACGGCCCGAACCAGGACCCCCGCGACATTCACCCACCGCCACCGCACGACCAGCAGAAACCCACCCGCGTCCCGTCACTCAAGGGTGGGACGCCCCAGAAGACGGAACCCGCGAGGTCACATGCGGACGACCATGGTGTTCGAGGCCCGGTCGTGGATGCCACGGTGGTCGCGGTCGAAGATGAGCGCCGGCAGGGCCAGCGCCAGCAGCACGGTCCTGGCCAGCACGGGCGTCCAGCGGGGGTCGCCGCCGTCCATGGCCGCGACCCTGATGCCCATCAGCCGGTGCCCGAACGTCTGCCCCATGAAGCCGACGAGCAGCAGGTACTGCACCGCGAAGACCACCACGGGGACCCACGGCGACTCGGCCGGGTTGACCCTGAGCAGCAGTTGCGCGACGGCCCAGGTGCAGATCATCCAGTCGATGACCAGCGCGCCGATCCTGCGCCCCCATCCGGCGATCGAGCCGCTGCCCTCCTCGGGCAGGCCCAGGCGCTCACCCGGGTACCCGAGATCGACCCCGGCGGCTCGTAGCCCGCCGAGCCAGGTCTGCGTCCATCGCGGCTGATCCTTGCTGCTCATACCGTCAAAGGTAGCCGCCCGTGGCGGCGGTCGGCATCGTGACCCAACCGCGCCATTCGGACGTCATCATGATGCGCATGTTGAACGGGGATGACCTCGACGCGCGGTTCAACGAGCTGGTCTCGCAGATCGACGCCGAGGAGCAGCGCAGGATGCGCGCCGCCGCCGGCAAGGAGGCTCGCAAGGCCCGCGCGGAACAGCCGAGACCGGAGCGCGGACGAGGGCGTGGGCGCGGCGGTCCCGGCGGCCTGGACGACGGCGGCCGCGGGTCGGCGCACCCCCGCCGGCCGCGCCGCATCCTGCTGGTGCTGACCACGGCGTTCGCGGTGGCCGCGGCCGGCGGCCTGGTGGTGACCTACCGCCCCGACCTGCTGGCCGCCGGGCGCGAGCCGGGCACGACGCAGGCGGGGCGGACGAGCGGCGCGATCCCCGAGGAGACCACCCCCGTGACGGGCGGGCCGGACCTCCCCGAGCCCACGGACGCGGCCGCGGCGGCCCCCACCGCCGACCTGTTCGCCGACTCTCCCGCGCGGGACTACGCCGACGGCATCGCCGGTTTCGTCATGCCCAAGGCCGCCGCGGTCGGCGGGCTGTCGAAGAAGGACGTGGCCGCGGGCCTGAAGCGGGTACGCGACCTGTTCGCCGCCGCCCACCTGGACCGCAAGGCGCTCCTGGGCGGCCCGCCCACCGCGTACGCCGAGCTGCTCCACCCCGACCAGGCCCGCTGGTTCCGCAAGGACGTCAAGAAGAAGCCGGGCGTCCGCGGCATGGTGCACAGCTTCGCGCCCAAGACGGCCGAACTGGTCACCGACGTGATCAAGGTGCACGGCACCACGAAGGTCTCACCGTTCAGGCGCGACGGCCTCACCGGCGCGCTGGTCAGGACCAACTACCTGATCGTGTACGGCATCCAGCGCCCGGGGCAGCCCGCCACCGCGATGCGGCTGGTCGCGCACCACCGCGGCCGCCTAGAGATCTTCCGCAGGGGCGACGAGCTGATCACCTGGGTGGTCCGGGGTGACAGCAGCAGAACCCCCGCCCGCTGCGACATCAAGGACGGATACATCCACCCGTTCTACGATGATTCCGCCCCCAGTACCGTGTCGCCCACCGGCGCCCCGCAGAACCCCTACGACCTCGATCGTCCGGAATCCAAAGGCTGCAACCGCTCCACCGGAACCTGAACCACCGCGACACACCCCCGCCGCGGACCCTGACGCTGTGTAACACGTGCGAAACAATCGAGACACCATATGGAAACGGCCACGTCCTAGCGTCGGCCTGATGGCCAGTCCCCAGGGAGGTTCGAGAGTGTTCAACTCCGCCGACGACGTCCTGAAGTTCATCAGTGACGAAGGGGTGCAGTTCGTCGATGTCAGGTTCACCGACCTGCCGGGGACGACGCACCACTTCACCTTCCCGGTAGAGAACTTCGGCGCGAGCGTCTTCACCGACGGTCTCATGTTCGACGGCTCGTCGATCCGCGGCTTCCAGCAGATCCACGAGTCCGACATGTTGCTGCTGCCCGACCCGTCCAGCGGCGTGCTCGACCCGTTCCGCGAGCACAAGACGCTGAACCTGAACTTCTTCGTGCACGACCCGCTCACCGGCGAGGCCTACAGCCGCGACCCGCGCAACGTCGCGCGCAAGGCCGAGGAGTTCCTCAAGGGCACCGGCATCGCCGACACGGTCTACTTCGGCCCCGAGGCCGAGTTCTACATCTTCGACGACGTCCGCTTCGAGACCAGGCAGAACGCCGGCTACTACTACATCGACTCGATCGAGGGCGCCTGGAACACCGGCAAGGCCACCGACGGCGGCAACCTCGGCTACAAGCCGCGTTACAAGGGCGGCTACTTCCCCGTCCCGCCGATGGACCACTTCACCGACCTGCGCTCGGAGATGGTGCGCAAGCTCATCGAGTGCGGCATCGACGTGGAGATGCAGCACCACGAGGTCGGCACGGCCGGCCAGGCCGAGATCGACTTCAAGTTCGGCACGCTGCTCAAGACGGCCGACAACCTGATGCTCTACAAGTACGTCATCAAGAGCACCGCGCTGGAGTACGGCCACACCGTCACGTTCATGCCCAAGCCGATCTTCGGTGACAACGGCTCCGGCATGCACTGCCACCAGTCGCTGTGGAAGGACGGCTCGCCGCTGTTCTACGACGAGGTCGGCTACGCGGGCCTGTCCGACACGGCCCGCTACTACATCGGCGGCCTGCTCAAGCACGCGCCGTCGCTGCTGGCCTTCACCAACCCGACGGTCAACTCCTACCACCGCCTGGTCCCCGGCTACGAGGCCCCGGTCAACCTGGTCTACTCGCAGCGCAACCGCTCGGCCTGCGTGCGGATCCCGATCACCGGCTCCAACCCGAAGGCCAAGCGCATCGAGTTCCGGGTGCCCGACCCGTCGTGCAACCCGTACTTCGCGTTCTCGGCGATGCTGATGGCCGGCATCGACGGCATCCGTAACAAGATCGAGCCGCCGGAGCCGGTCGACAAGGACCTCTACGAGCTTCCGCCGGA
This sequence comes from Nonomuraea antri, assembly GCF_013283785.1. Lineage (GTDB taxonomy): Bacteria > Actinomycetota > Actinomycetes > Streptosporangiales > Streptosporangiaceae > Nonomuraea > Nonomuraea antri. The sequence goes on along the minus strand of NZ_JABCPZ010000413.1, from coordinate 319 downwards.
GGAGGCGCGCAACATCCCGCAGGTGCCCGGCTCGCTCACCGACGTGCTCAGCGCGCTCGAGTCCGACCACGACTACCTGCTGGAAGGCGGCGTGTTCACGCCCGACCTGATCGAGACCTGGGTCGCGTACAAGCGCGAGAACGAGGTCGACCCGATCAGGCTGCGCCCGCACCCGCACGAGTTCGAGCTGTACTACGACGTGTGACGGCGGGGTTTTCCGGCCTCGGCGATCATGGCTGACATGGCTGCTGAGCTGGAAAAACGTTCTCGTCCTTGCTCGTTGTTTCCCGTCCCTTCTCGTTCTCTGACGGAACAGGAT
>NZ_JABCPZ010000412.1 GCF_013283785.1 Nonomuraea antri | reverse complement strand
GGGTGTTCGTCGTCCTGTGGAGCAGCGCGTTCATCGCGGGCATCCCCGGCGTGCGGGCCGCGCCGCCGCTGCTGCTCATGTTCGCCAGGTTCGCCGTCGCCGGGCTGCTGCTCGGCGGGTACGCGCTGGTCAAGCGGGTGCCATGGCCGCGCGGCCGGGCGCTGGCGCACGTGGCGGTGGCCGGGCTGCTCATCCAGGCGGTGCAGTTCGGCGCCTTCTACAGCGCGCTCGGCGCCGGGCTGCCCGCCGCGGTCGTGTCTCTGGTTCAGGGGCTGAACCCGGTGGTGATCGTGCTGGTCTCCCGGGTGCTGGGCGAACGCCTCGGGGCCGGGCAGTGGGCCGGGTTCGCGCTCGGCCTGGCCGGGGTGGTGCTGGCGGTGGCCGACCGGATCAGCCTGTCGGCGTCCGGGGTGGCGTTGTGCCTGCTCGGCCTGGCCGGGCTCAGCGCGGGCACGCTCTACCAGCAGCGTTTCGTGCCCCGCATGGACGCGCTCAGCGGCACCGCCGTGCAACTGCTGGTCAGCGCCCCGGCGGCGGGGCTGGCCTGCCTGCTGCTCGGCCCGGTCCAGGTGACGGACTGGGCCGCGTTCGGCCTCTCGGTGGGCTGGATGGCGCTGGTCAACTCGATCGCGGCGTTCATCCTGCTCAACCGGATGTTGCTGCGCTCCCCGGCCAGCCGGGTGAGCACGGTGTTCTTCCTGACCCCGGCGGTGACCGCCGTCCTGGCCTGGCTGCTGGCCGGGCAGCCGCTGCAGCCGCTCGCGATCGCCAGGCTGGCGCTGGGCGGCGCCGGGGTCCTGCTGGCCAACCTGGCCGGACGAGGCAAACCGGCGGCGGCCGACACCGCCGCCGCGAGAAAGGACGAGGTGACGTGATGCGCATTCAGGGCGCGGTGCTGGAGGAGATCGGCCGGTCGCGGCCCTACGCGGGCTCGCGGCCGCTGTCGGTGTGCGAGCTGGAGCTGGACCCGCCCGGCCCCGGCGAACTGCTCGTCCGCGTCGAGGCGGCCGGGGTGTGCCACTCGGACCTGTCGGTGATCGACGGCAATCGGGTACGCCCGGTGCCCATGCTGCTCGGGCACGAGGCGGCCGGGGTGGTGGAACAGGTCGGCCCCGGCGTCACCGACCTCGCGCCGGGGCGGCGCGTCGTCATGACGTTCCTGCCCAGGTGCGGCGGCTGCGCGGGCTGCGCCACCGAGGGGGTCACCCCGTGCGAGCCGGGCAGCGCGGCCAACAACGAAGGGACGCTGCTGGGCGGCGGGGTGCGGCTGCGCCGCGCGGGCGAGCCGGTGCTGCACCATCTCGGGGTGTCGGCGTTCGCCACGCACGCGGTCGTCGACCGCCGCTCGGCCGTCCCGGTGGACGACGACGTGCCGGCCGACGTGGCCGCGTTGCTCGGCTGCGCCGTCCTGACCGGCGGCGGCGCGCTGCTCAACGTGGGCCGGCCGCGGCCCGGGCAGCGCGTCATGGTCGTCGGTCTCGGCGGGGTGGGCATGGCGGCGCTGCTCACCGCGCTCGCCCTCGACGACGTGCGGGTCATCGGCGTGGACGCCAACCCGGACAAGCTCGCCGCCGCCCGCGACCTGGGCGCGCACGAGGTGTACGGGCCGGGCGAGCTGGACACGTCAGCAGACGTCGTGATCGAGGCGGCGGGCAGCGCCAGGGCGTTCGAGACGGCGGTGGGCGCGACCGCGCCCGGCGGCCGGACGATCACCGTCGGCCTGCCCGCGCCGGACGCCCGCGCCGCGATCTCCCCGCTCGCTCTGGTGGCCGGCGGCCGCACGATCGCCGGCAGCTACCTGGGCTCGGCGGTCCCGGCCAGGGACGTGCCGGTGTTCGCGCGGATGTGGCAGGAGGGCAGGCTGCCGGTGGAACGGCTGATCTCGTCTAGGATCGGGCTGGCGGACGTCAACGCGGCGATGGACCGGCTGGCCGACGGCACCGCGGTACGCCAGGTGATCGTCTTCGACCAGTGATGGGTGGGCGTCATTGACCGGTGACGGGCGGGCGTCTTCGAGCGGTGACGAGTGCGCGTCTTCGAGCGTGAGATAGGGGCGCGGGCCGACGGGTTCGCCCCCTACACTCGTCACTCATGGGCGATCTTCCCGTCTTCGACGTGGTACTGCTGCCGCCGCCGGAGGTCAACGCGCGCTCGATCCATCTGAGCCGGCAGTGCGCGAGCCTCGCCCCCACCGAGTTCGTCCTGCGCGAAGAGGGCACGTACCCGCACATCTCCCTCTACATGGCGAACTTCACCCCGGCCCAGTGCCGCGACGCCGTCGACCGGCTGCGCGACATCAGCGGCAGAACGGGCGAACTCCTCCTGGAGGCCGAGCACTTCTCCGGCAACGAGCACGGCATGTTCGAGCTGTTCTACCGCAGGAGCGAGGCGATCGTCCGGCTGCAGGAGGAGCTGATCGACGCGCTCAACCCGCTGCGCACCGGGCTGCGGCGGCTCGACCCGGTCGGCAGGATCCTGGCCGAGCACCGGCTCACCGCGCCGCCGGTCGCCCGGGCCAACCTCGACCGCTACGGCTACGACGAGATCGGCGAGCTGTTCCGCCCGCACATCACCCTCACCAGGACGCGGCGGCGCGACGAGCGGTTCGACCCGGCCGTGCTGCCCGCGCCTGAGTCGTTCACCGGGACGTACCGGACGCTCGCGCTGTGCACCATGGGCGAGCACGGCACCTGCACCGACCTCATCGAGACGTTCGAACTGCCCGCCACCTCCATCAGCCCGGCCGGATAGGCGCGGCCCGGGATCGCGGCCGGGGCTGTGGAAACCCGGTGGACCGGGATCGGGCGCCCAGGCATGATCATGTCTCGTGACCTCCACCTCGCCCGCCGAACCTGCCGAGCCTGTCGAGCCCGCTGATTCCGGGGGACGCGTCGAGTCCGGCACGCTGGGCGAACCCGTTGGGTCTGGCGTGCTTGGCATACCCGTCGAGTTCGACGCGCGTGGCGTACCCGTTGGGTCCCGCGAGTTGGGCTCGCATGTCGAGTTGGCCGCGGGCGCGTTCCGTCTGCGCCCGCCCGAGGTGGCGGACGCGCCCGAGGTGCTGCGCCTGGCCGCCGACCCCGACGTGCGGCTGTGGAATCCCCGTTGCCGCATCCCGGACGAGGCCGCCGCCCTCGCCGACTGCCTGCGCGGCGCCGACTGGTCGGACGGTACGCACGCCACGTTCTCCCTCGTCGAGACCGGAACGGGACGTTACGCAGGCACCATCGCCCTGCACGGCCTGGACCGGGAGAACGCGCAGGCCAGGATCGGGTACCGGATCGCACCTTGGGCGCGCGGCCGGGGCGCGGCGACGGCGTCCGTGCGTGCCGTCACCGGGTGGGCGGTCACCGTGCTGGAGCTGGAGCGGATCGTACTGACACACGCGGTGGAGAACCAGGCCTCGTGCCGGGTGGCGGGCAAGGCGGGGTTCGCGCTCGAAGGCGTGATGAGGTCGGCGCGGCGGTTCGGCGACGGACTGCTGCACGACGAGCACCTGCACGCCCTCCTGGCCACCGACCTGCGCTCCTAGGAGCACTTCAGTCGTCGGCGGACGAGGTCTCCGCCGGGAACAGGACGGGGCTGAGCAGGTACCGCGCCCGTCCGGACGTGGCCTGGTTGGCCAGCCTGGGCGCGATCGCCGCACGCAGGTCGCCGATCAGCTCCAGGAGCTCGTCCGGGCTGAGCCAGACGGCGTGCTGGCGGAAGCCGACGAGGTCGGCGGCCGGGTCCGCCTCCTCCCGGTCTAGGTAGGCGTTGAACTCGGCGAGCAGGGTGGCCATGGCGATGGCGAACCCGCGCCGGTAGTCCTCGCGCGACAGCGTGTCGGCGTCGATGACGGCCTGCTCCTGCCGCAGCCGGTAGCGGCGCTCCACCGCGCCGCGCACCCGCCGCTCGTCGGCCACCTCCAGGACGCCGCCGCCGGCCAGCAGGTCGATGTGCCGGTAGAGCGTGGCCTTGGACACGTCGGGGATCCGCTCGCACAGCTCGGACGTGGTCAGCAGCCGCCCACCGCGCATGGCGTGCACCACCCGCAGCCGGACCGGATGCCCGAGAAGTTCCAAGGTGTTCATTTCCTTACGATCTCACATCGTGTTACCTTTCTCAAAAATGAGAACGGTTGGAGATGGTCATGGAGAAGGACCCTGTCGCGATCGCCGTCCGGGTGGCCGAACTGGCTCACGCTGAGCGTTTCGCCGAGCTGGCTGAACTGTTCGCCACACCGCTGCGCGCCATGGTCTCCGCCGATGCGGTGCGCGCCGCGTGGACGTCCGAACTGGACCGGATCGGCCCGGTCGTCACCGTCGGCACGCCCCTGACCCTGCCGGCCGAGGGCGGGGTGACACCAGTTAGCGTCCCGGTGACGTGCGAGCGCGGGGAGGTGGTGGTGCACCTGTCGGTCGGCGATGACGGCCTGGTGCACGGGCTGCTGCTGGCCCGGCCCGGCGAGCAGGCGGACGTGTGGACACCGCCGTCGTACGCGGACCCGGAGCGGTTCACCGAGCGCGAGGTCGTGATCGGGGAAGGACCGCTCGCGGTCCCAGGCACCCTGACCC
>NZ_JABCPZ010000411.1 GCF_013283785.1 Nonomuraea antri | reverse complement strand
CCCATACCCCCGCCGCCACCGCCGCCCTGACCGGCTGGCCACACCACCGCGCGGAAACGGCGCTGGAACGCCTCCACGACGCCCGCCTCCTCGAACCCGCCGGACCCGACCGCTACCAGCTCCACGACCTGGTCGGCCTCTATGCCCGCGAACGCGCCCACCAGGACCTGCCTGAGGACGACCGCGCGGCCGCCGTCCAACGTGCGCTCCACCACCACCTGACCACCCTGTGGATGGCGAGCACCATGTTCAACACCGATCCCGTGCTGCGCTGCCCCGTCGAGTTGCCCCCGACCGTCTTCAAGGACCTGGCGGAGGCGGGACGATGGATCCAGGACGAACGGGACAACCTCCTCGCCGCCGCGCGGCAGGCGTTGGCCGGCCCCGACCCGGTGACCGCCGTCGGCCTGGCCATCGGACTCCACTGGCCCTTCTGCTACCAGGGCTGGCACACGCAACTGGCCGACATCTACACCCACGCCATCGAGGTGGCCGATCGCAGCGCGGCCTGGGAGGACAAGGCCCAGCTGCGCAGTTTCCTCGGCTGGGTGCACCGGGATCAGGGCCGCCACGATGCCGCGATCGCGGAGCTGAAGACCGCTCTCACCGACTGGGACCGCGCCGGACTGCCGCAAAGGAAGGCGGGAGCACTCAACAACCTCGGGGTCATCAACACGATCGTGGGACGACTCGACGACGCGCTCGCCTACCTGGAGTCCGCGTTGGAGCTCAACGGCGACGCCGGACGCCCTGGCGCCACGGAAACGATCCGTAACAACCGGGTCCACGTCTACTACCGTCAGGGGCGCTTCGACGAGGCGATCGCGGAAGCGCGCGAGCTGGCTGAGCTGGGGCCGAAGGCGGGCCCGCTCGCCGATGCCGGCATCGCGCACGGCTCGCTGGGCGACGCCTACCGCCACGCCGGCCTGCTCACCGAGGCGGTGGAAAGCTACACGACGGCCGTGCGGCTGCTCAGCGAGTCAGGATACCGCCTGAAGGAAGCCGTGTCCCGCTGGTGGTTCGGCACGACACTGCACGATCTCGGACGACACGGCGAAGCACGCAAGCAGTGGGAGGATTCCATCCGCCTCCTGCTCGACGCCCGCCTCCTCTCATCATGGGAAGCGACGGAACTCCTCGCCCAGCCCGTGCCGGAAACACCCCAGCCGATCAAGAACATGCTCTGACCGGCGACGGATCTCGTGCATCAGGTCATCTTCCGCGCCGTTCGATCCTCGCCACGTAACCAACCTCATGGAATGGCACAGCCAGGCGGCGATGCGGCACACCCGCAGCCACTTCAAATCGGCCAAGCGGCACGCGTGGCACCTGTGCCGTGGGTACGGGCCTTCCAGGTGGCGGCCGAGCCGGGCGGCGGGGATGCCGGCAGCGGCTCGTCCGTCGGGCTGGGGTGGCCAGCCGCACCGCCCCCGAACTGCAGGCCGAATCCCGCCACCAGCACCTGTCCAGCCTCGGCCGCTGCATGCGCCTGGGCGAGGAGACCGCCGCCCGCATCACCGCCGAGCACGACCCCGCCAATCGGCGCCGCCGTTCCCGATGACGTCGCAGATCCCATCACGCAGGAATCCGACGTGAGCAATCACAGTTCAGAGACGGCCTGCCGGATCTCCCGCGCCAACGCCGCCGGCGCCAAGGCGTACGGTTCAGGCGAGGTTCTTCGGCGGCAGGGGCGACTTCGACGGAGTCGAGGACTGGGCGCGCCCGGGTCCTGCTCGTGACTGCGGGCTTCTTACATCCTAGATTCGTGCGGTGATGACCAGATTTCTCGTGATCGCCGGCCTGTTGTCCCTCAACGCGCCCGCGCAGGCTCCCGTGGTCCACGTGATGACGTGGAACGCCTGCGCCGGCACGTACGCGAGCTGCCCCCTGTTCCGGCGCACCACCGCCGAGCTGGCCTGGCACGTCGCCGTGCTGGCGACCAAGGCGGACGTGGTCTTCCTGCAGGAGTTCTGCACGGGCGCGGATGCCGACCTGGAGCGCGAACTGGAGACACGCACCGGCCGGGCGTGGAGCGTGAAGTCGGCCGGGTTCGCCCACCCGGACGGCTCGCCGTACCAGTGCGCCCCCGACTGGAACGGCAGGCCGCGCGGGGTGTGGAGCATCACCATGGCCGTGGCGGAGCCGGACACCCGCTTCGAGGTGCACGCGCTGACCTCGCCGCCGTGGGGCACCCGCAGGTACGCGATCTGCACGGCCGGCCGGACGTTCTGCACCGCGCACTTCTCCTCCGGCTCGATCTACGACGACAGGCAGAAGGGCGCGCCCTACCGGCACCGGCAGCTTCGCGAGCTGTTCAAGCTCGGCCGGGGCGTCGTCGGCGGCGACCTCAACCTCGTGCCGCGCAACGCCGCGCCCGCCTACAAGGGCCGCGACGAATGCGACCCGCGCAACCGCTGGACCTATGTCACCCGCAAACGGAAGATCGACTACGTGTTCGCGGGCGACGGCCGCATGCGGGGATGCTTCGTCGACTACGCCAGGCGCACCTGGTCGGACCACGTACCGATGCACGCGATGGTGGCCCGCTAGCCGCCGGGTTCAGCCGCCCGCACTCGGCGCCGACCTGGCACGATCCCCAGATTCCGCGCCGATCTCCCCGGGACGCGCCACGGATGCCGCCACGCTCTGACTACGCGCCCAGGCTTCGCGCTCGGCTGGAGGTCGAACAGCAGCTCGTCCAGGACGCCGATGACCGCGGCTGGACCCGCGAGGTCGAACGGCATACGTCCATCGGCCGACGACTTCAAAGCCTCATCGCCGAACTTGGCGAACCGTCCGATCCCGAAGCCCCCGAGACGACAGGACAACGACCGTGCACTGGCCCGATCGGAGCGTGACCCCCACGCAACGCGCGCGATCTTCTCCTGGTCGCCGCTCGCCGGGAGGTGCACGAGCACGGCTGCGCCGTTCCCGCAACGCTGTGGCGCATGGTGGGCCGGTGACCAGCGACGTCACCGCCACCCTCGATCAGCTCAGCCGGTATCTGTCGGCATGGTCGCTGTCACTGCTGCTGGGCGGTGACGACGTCGGCGGGCAACCGGCCGATTCCGCATGAGCAGTTCCGGCGGGAGGCGGATGCGTGGCGCGCCGGGCTGGTGGAGCACGCCTCGAACGCGCCGGTCCCGGCTCGTGTGGCCGGTACTCGGGCGCTGCGGGTGCTCAAGGACGCCTTCAGCGACGCCGTCCACCTGCGTAACGACCTGTTCTCCTACCAGCGGGAAACGCAGGACGAAGGCGAGATCAACAATGCCGTGCTGGTGTTCGAGCACTTCTGCGGCTGCGGCCCGCAAGAGGCCGCCGACCGGGTCAACGACCTGCTGACCTCGCGGCTGCACCAGTTCGAGCACACCACCCTGACCGAACTGCCGGCCCTGTTCGAGGAACACCGCCTGGACCCGGCCGAGCGGTCACAGGTGCTCGCCTACGCCCTAGGGCCTGTTTCGAAGTGTTGATCAGCGGCGTGTCGGAGCCGGACAAGCGAAGAGGCCTCCGGTAAAGGGTTCAACGACCAAGAAGAACCTGTAACCGGAGACCTCGTGGCCACCTTAGCGGTGACGCGGCGGTTCGACCTCACCGATGCGCAGTGGGCGCGGCTGGAGCCGCTGCTGCCCGCACCCAAAAGGCCAGGTCGGCCATCGCAGTGGAGCAAACGCCAGCTGATCGACGGGATCCGCTGGCGGGTCCGGGTCGGCGCACCCTGGCGGGACATACCGGAGTGCTACGGCTCCTGGCGGGCCATCTACAGCCTGTTCCGCCGCTGGCAGCGGGCTGGCATCTGGCAGCAGATCCTCACCCGGCTCCAGGCCTCCGCCGATGCCCAGAGCCTGATCAACTGGCAAGTCGGCGTGGACTCCACCATCTGCCGAGCCCATCAGCACGCAGCCGGCGCCCCGCGGCACGGCGAATTGCAGATCGAACCACCCGGCGGAGTCCGGCCCGAACCTGCCGATCATGCCCTTGGACGATCCCGCGGAGGCCTGTCGACCAAGCTGCACCTGGCGTGTGAGCAGGGACAGCGGCTGCTGGCCGTGGTGCTCACCGCCGGGCAGCGCGGCGACGCGCCGCAGTTCCCCGCGGTCATGGCCGCGATCCGGGTACCCCGGCTCGGGCCAGGCCGCCCGCGCACCCGACCCCAGATCGTCCGTGCTGACAAGGCCTACTCCTCACGCGCGATCCGCCGGCATCTACGGGCACGAGCGATCCGCTGCACCATCCCCGAGCCTGCTGACCGGATCGCCGCCCGGCAGCGGCGCGGCAGCCACGGTGGCCGGCCTCCAGCTTTCGACCCCCTTGACTACCGCGCCCGCTCAGCCGTCGAGTGCGGCATCAACCGGCTCAAACGGCATCGCGGCATCGCCACCCGCTTCGACAAACTCGCCGTCCGCTACGAAGCCACCGTCCACATCGCTGCCATCAACGACTGGCTAGCCATCCTTTGAAACACGTCCTAGGGCTGCAGGATTGGCAGGCCGGCGGGCACGAGTGGCACCTGCGCTCCAGCCGCCACATGAACCACGCCACCCGCCACGGCCCTGTCTCTT
>NZ_JABCPZ010000410.1 GCF_013283785.1 Nonomuraea antri | reverse complement strand
ACCCTCACCCCCGCCACGCACCGAATCCGCGCCTTATCCCGGATCCCCACCAGGTCCCGGATCCACGTCTCGTCCCGGAACCCCACCACGTCCCGGATCCACGCCTTGTCCCGGAACCCCACCACGTCCCGGAACCTGGCGTCGTCCCGGAACCCGGCCCCGCGCCGAATTCACGCCTCGTCCCGGAATCCCGCCTTGCACCGCACGCACGTCCCACTACGCAACCAGACCGAGCCCAGAGCCCAGAGCCCGTCTCGGGATCGGACCTTGTCCCGAGCCCTGTCCTGGAGACAAATGTTGGCCACGCCTGGCCTCTCGCCCTGCCCGCCCTGGCAGCCTGGGCCACCGCCCTGATCCTGCTCGGCTGCCCAGCGCAAGTAGGCCTGGCCGTCTCGGCGGCAGCCACGCTGGGCGCCGCCATCCTGGCCTGGCAAACCCGATCTCCCCGGGCCAACCCAGCGACCATGCTGTTGCGGCGGGCGGCATCAACCACAGTCCCATGGATACGGCGAAACATCACGATCGCCGTCCTCGCCTGCGTTGCCGCAGCAGCGGCGTCGGTAGCACTCCGGATCCACGCCATCACCACAGGACCGGTAGCCGAACTCGCCGCCAAGAGCACCACGATCACGGCCGAGATAACCCTGACCGGCGACCCGAAGATCAGGCTGCCCAAAGGCGGCCGATTCACCCAAGAGCAAGTCATCGTCACCGCAACCCTGGAAACCCTGGAGACGACGTCGATTCCACCTGGCGGAGTTGGGCCCGCAATCCTGCCTGGCGGAGCTACGCCCGCGATTCCGTCAGGAGGAGCGACGTCCGCAATCCCGGCAGACGGAGCGACGTCGGCGATTCGGGCAGGCGGAGCAACGCTCCGGACAAGGCTGAGACTGAGCGCTCCCATCACCGTCTTCGCCAGCGGCCGCGCGTGGCGCACGCTCCTCCCCAGTCAGCGGCTCAAGGTCACAGGCCGCCTGGCGACCGCCACCCCGGGCGACCTGACCGCGGCGATCCTTCTCGTCCGCGAACCCCCTCAAGTCCTGACACCTCCGTCATGGCTCCAATCCTCAGCAGGAGCGCTCAGATCGGGCCTGAGAACAGCCGCCGACGGCCTGCCCCCAGACCAGAGTGGCCTCCTGCCAGGCCTCGTAGTCGGTGACGTCTCCCCGCATGGATCCGCAGGTCACCTCGGACATGAAGGAAGCAGGACTGAGCCACCTCAACGCAGTAAGCGGTACCAACCTCGCGATCGTCGCGGGCGCGGCGCTGGCGTTGTCCCGTCTCGTGGGCCTGCCCCTGGCCCTGAGGGCCGTCTTCGCCGCTGTGGCCATGCTCGCGTTCACGGTGGTGGCGCGCCCGTCTCCCAGCGTGCTGCGAGCGCTGCTCATGGGTCTGGTGGCCGCCGTCGCCCTCGGTACGGGCCGCGCCAAGGACGGGGTGGCGGCCCTGTCGGCCGCGGTGCTCCTGCTGGTTCTGTTCGCGCCTGACCTGGCCCGCTCGTTCGCCTTCGCCCTGTCGGTGACCGCGACAGCCGGCATCCTGCTCCTGGCCCCTCGCTGGCGCGACCGCCTCCTCGCCCACAGGGGGCGCGACGACCTCGCCATCCGCCGCTGGCGCGACCACCTCGTCACCGCCCGCCGCTGGCAGGACCGCTTGATCGCTCTACGTGTTCTGAATCCGCCAGGCCCAAGCCCGTCCGGAAGAAGCCTGTTCGGACGAGGTCGCTCCGCCCAGGGTCAGCCTGCTCATGGTCGGTCCGCCCAGGGTCGGTCCGCCCAGGGTCGGTCCGCCCAGGGTCAGTCCGCCCAGGGTCAGTCTGCCCAAGGCCAGACTGCTCAGGGTCGATCTGCTCAGGGCCAGTTCGCTCAAAGCCGGTCCACCACGAACGAGTCCGCCGCGCGTCCGTCGTCCACTCTTCGGGACATCCGCAGGGCGGAGCGGGCACGGCGGATGCGTCGGATGCGAGGGCAGGTGCCGCGATGGATGGCGGAGGCGGTGGCGGTGCCGGCCGCCGCTCAGGTCGCGGTGACGCCCGTGCTGGTGCTCATGGACGGTCAGCTGTCAGCCGTCGCGGTGCCCGCCAACCTGCTGGTCGCACCGGCGGTGGCGCCGGCGACGCTGCTGGGGTTCGCGGCGGCGTTGGTGGCGCCGTTGTGGCCGGAAGCGGCGGCGGCCCTCGTGATTCCCGCAGGGTATGCGGTCGGCTGGATCATCGCCGTCGCCCGCTGGGCCGTGGACCTGCCATTGGCGTCCGTGCCGTGGCCCGGCGGCCTCGCGGGGTTGGCATTGCTGGCGGTCGTGGTGGCGGTGGCAGTACCGCTCATGAGACGTCGATTGTGGAGGCTGATGACGCTCACCGCGGTGGGTGCGGCCCTGGTGGCCGTCCTGATCGTCCGCCCGATCGTGGGCACCTGGCCGCCGAAGGGGTGGCTCATGGTGATGTGCGACGTCGGTCAGGGCGACGGGCTCGTGGTGGCGGCCGGGCCGGGGCGAGGGGTGGTGATAGACGCCGGCCCGGATCCCGTCGCGATGGACCGCTGCCTGCGCGGCCTGGGGGTCAAGGACGTGCCGCTGCTGGTGCTCACGCATCCGCACGCCGACCACGTGGACGGACTCGCGGGAGTGTTCAGAGGGCGACGGGTCGGGGCGGTGCTCGTCAGCCCGGAGCGCACTGCCGCGCAGACCCAGTCCCGCATCACCAGGATCCTGGCCGGCCACCGCACTCCCGAATGGCCCGCCCAGCTGGGCGCTCGCTGGCGGTTCGGGCCGTCGGAACTGACCGTTCTCGCGCCGGGGCCGCCCCAGGAAGGGCTGTTCGGGCAGGGGGAGGGGAGCGTGATCAACAACTCCAGCGTGGTGGTTCATGTGCGATGGCGGGCCGGCTCGGCGCTGCTGAGCGGCGATATGGAAACGGAGGCGCAGGACGCGCTCGTAGGGGCTCTTTCCGTGCGCGCCGACATTCTCAAGGTCCCGCATCATGGGTCGCGACGACAGTCCCCGGCGTTCCTGGCCGCCGTGGGTGCGCGGGCGGCGCTGATCAGCGCGGGCGAGGACAACGACTACGGACATCCGGCGGCGATGACGCTCGCGCGACTGCGGCAGCTCGGCATGAACGTCTACCGGACGGACCAATCGGGTGATCTCGCCGTAGTCGAACGTGAGGGGCGCCTGGCGGTGATCCAACGTGAATAGGCGCCTGAGGGCGTTGCCATTGTCTAAGGAGGTTGCCGTCGTGTTGAGGGTTGCAAGCCTTGGTAGTGGCGAGCTTGCGGGGTGTGGGCCTTGGTAGTGGCGAGCTCGGGGGTTGCGAGCTTTGGGGTTGCGGGCCTTGGGGGTTGTCCCGCTGAAGGTTGTCCCATTGAGGGCTGTCTGTGGTGGGGGAGCTTCTCGGTACTCGTCTTCTCAGTGGGCTGCTTCGTTGATGACCGTCACATCAGCGGTGACTCCTGGCGGGCTGTTCTGTTGGTTTGGCGGGTTGGTGCGTTACTGGTGGTGGCTTCTTTGGCAGTCGTTGTCCCGGCGCGGGGTGCGGTGTGGGACGGGGCCGGCTGGTTTGGGGTTGTCGGAGGCACGTGGCATGCTGCTCGGCATGGCGGGAACCGATCCAGCACTTGTGACCCTGGTCGTCGGCGATGAGGAACTGCTGGCAGAGCGGGCGGTCAACGCGGTCGTCGCGGCGGCGCGGGAGGGCGAATCGGGGATCGAGGTCCACGACCTGCTGGGCGGGAAGGTGGCCGTGGGGGAGTTGACGCAGCTCACCTCGCCATCGCTGTTCGGCGATCGTTCGGTGGTGGTCATCCGGTCGGCGCAGGACCTGCCGAAGGAGGTCATCGCCGAGATCGTCACGTATGCCAAGCAGCCTTCCGACGACACCGTGCTCGTGCTGGCGCATCCCGGTGGGGTGAAGGGCAAGGCGCTGGTCGACGGGGTCAAGAAGGCCGGGGCCAAGGTGGTCACCATCAACAAGGTGACCAAGGCGGGTGAGCGGCTCGACTTCATCAAGGGGGAGATCAAGCGAGCCGGCCGGAGCATCTCGGGGGAGGCGGCCCAGGCGCTGCTCGACGCCGTGGGCAATGATCTGCGGGAGTTGGCGGCGGCCTGCAGTCAGCTCGCGTTCGACACACAGGAGAAGTCGATCGGTGCTGCCGCCGTCGCCCGCTACCACAAGGGACGTGCGGAGGTCACAGGGTTCAACGTGGCCGACTCGGCTGTTGAGGGGCGGCTGGGAGAAGCCCTTGAGCAGGTACGGTGGGCGCTCGGCACCGGGGTCGCGCCCGTGTTGCTGGTGAGCGCTCTGGCCGGCGGGTTGCGTTCGCTGGCAAAGGTGGGCGGGGCGCCTCGGAACCTACGCGGTGGGCAACTGGCCGGTCAGCTCGGGATGCCGCCGTGGAAGGTCGACCGGGTCAAGCGGCAGCTCAACGGATGGGGGCCGGAGGGGTTGTCGCGCGCCATCCAGGCTGTGGCGGACGCTGATGAGCAGGTCAAGGGTGGGGGCGCTGATCCGGCGTATGCGTTGGAGCATGCGATTCAGGTGATCGTGGCAAGTCGCACTGGGAGATAGCCCCAGGGGCTTGGGAATCCGGGTCACAGAAACTTCGGGCTCGGGCTTCTGGGTTTCCCGGGCTCGGGCTTTTGGGTTTCCGGGCTCGGGGTCTCTGGTCTGTCTCTTATACACAGCT
>NZ_JABCPZ010000040.1 GCF_013283785.1 Nonomuraea antri | reverse complement strand
CCGCGTCCGGTGAGTGCACACGAGCGCTTCCCGGCCAGGGCCGACAGATCCCGTTGAGGACCTCGAGGTCAGTCAGTCGCTGGGTCAGACCCTGTCGGGAAGCGCTCATCTACATCATCACTGTCAGCCGCGCTTGTTCACCCAGACGCGCTTGACCGTCCAGGGGGTGAGCCGCGCCGACGAGACGGCGCCGGCCGGCTTCCAGTCGCCGGTGACGAGGATCGGCCCGGCGTACGGGTGCCACTGCTCCACGGCGACGCTGTGCTCGCCGGTGCCGCCGGTGCACTGGCTGTAGGCGTAGCCGTTGGAGAGCCAGGTGGTGCAGCCGGTGGGCGCGGCCATGGCGGGCGACGGGGCGAGTGCTGCCGCGCCCAGGCAGAGTACGCCGGTGGCGGCCAGCCCGGTGAGGTGACGACGAAGGCTCATGCGAGGTCTCCCTGGGGTTCTGGGGGTGACAGGGACTTACTCTTAGGAAACTTTCCTATTTAAAAAGCTAGGTCACCGATTTTCGGTCGTCAACGGGCCCGAATCGGGGTCTTGCCTGCTGTCCGTTAATGAGCTACCTGGCCTGATATCGGTTTCGATATCGATGAGCGATTCATATCAGTCTTAGACAGTATGAGGATGTTTGTGCTCTTATGGCCGTCATGCCCAGCTCGCATCCTGGTACCCGCCTGTCCAGCGTCACCCGCCTGGCCGCGGCGGCGGCCGCGGCCGGGGTGGTGGCCGCCGCGCTCGCCCTGCCCGCCGTGGGCGGCTCCGGAGCGGCGGTCGTGGCGGCCACCGAGGCGCTGAACCTCCGGCCGGCCGCACTGACCGAGCCGCCGCTGCCGGAGAAGACCACCGTGTACGACGCCGCGGGCAACGCGATCGCCCAGTTCTACGCCCAGGACCGCAAGGTCGTGCCGCTGGCCCGCATCTCGGAGCCGATGCGGACGGCCATCGTCGCCATCGAGGACGACCGCTTCTACCAGCACGGCGCGATCGACCTCGAAGGCACCGCCCGCGCCCTGGTCAAGAACCTGACCACGGGCGGCATCAGCCAGGGCGGCTCGTCGATCACCCAGCAGTACGTCAAGCAGGTCCTGCTCAACTCGGCCGACACCGAGCAGGAGAAGAACGCGGCCCTGGAGGGCAGCTACGCGCGCAAGCTCAGGGAACTGCGGCACGCCATGTACGTCGAGCGGAAATACTCCAAGGACCAGATCCTGGAGAAATATCTGAACATCGCGTACTTCGGCGCCGGGGCCAACGGCGTGGAGGCGGCGGCCAGGCGGTTCTTCGGCGTCCCGGCCGCTCGCCTGGACCTGGCCCAGGCTGCCACGCTGGCCGGCGCCGTCCAGGACCCGAACAGGACCGACCCGAACCTCGGCGCCAAGGCACGCAAGCTGCTGCTGCAGCGGCGCAACGTGGTGCTCGACCGGATGGCCGAGCTGGGCCGCATCACCCGGGCGCAGGCCGACACCGCCAAGGCCGGCAAACTCGGCTACCGGGGCATCAGGCAGCCCAACGGCTGTCAGGAGAGCCGCTATCCGTACTTCTGCGAGTACGTCCGGCACGAGCTGCTGGCCGACCGCGCGTTCGGCAAGACGCGGCGGCAGCGCGAGCAGGCCTTCGGCCTGGGCGGGCTCAAGGTACGCACGACGCTGGACCCCAAGGCGCAGCGCGCCGCGGAGTCGGCCATCAAGAAGCACGTCTTCGCCTCCGACCGCGCGCTGGCGGCCGAGGCGCTGGTGGAGCCGGGCACCGGCAAGATCAAGGCGATGGCGGCCAGCCGCCCGTACGGCGGCTCCGCCCGCGACCACGAGATCTCCTACAACGCGGCGGCCGACATGGCGCACGGCGGGCTGATCGGCTTCCAGCCGGGCTCGACGTTCAAGACGTTCACCCTGATCACCGCGCTCAAGCAGGGCATGAAGATCGACGACGGCATCACCGCGGGCGCCGGTTACACCGCACCCGGCCCGTCCGCGTTCAAGAACTGCGCCGGCGGCAACGTCGGCGACCCGTCCTGGACGGTCACCAACGACGAGGGCTCGCCCGGCTTCAAGACCCTGGCCACCGGCACCTGGGGCTCGGTCAACACCTTCTTCATGGAGCTGCAGGAGCGGGTGGGCCTGTGCCCGACAGTCGAGACCGCCGAGTCGCTGGGCGTCAAGCGGGCCGACGGCGCCGAGCTGCGCGAGTTCGAGACGTTCACGCTGGGCATCAACGAGAGCGACCCGGTGACCGTGGCCGGCGCCTACGCCGCCATCGCCGCGCGCGGCACGTACTGCGAGCCCATGGCCATCACCGCCATCACCGGCAGGGACGGCAGGACCACCCCCTACCGCCCGCGCTGCGAACGGGCGCTGGACCCGGAGATCGCCGACGCGACCGCGCACATCCTGTCCGGGGTGTTCACCCAGGGCACCATGAGCGGCGTCGGCGGCATCGGCCGTCCGGCGGCCGGCAAGACCGGCACCACCGACGGGTACGCCAGCGCCTGGTTCGCCGGGTTCACCCCCGACCTGGCCGGCGCGGTCAGCATCGGCGACCCGCGCGGCGCGCAGCGGCACAAGCTCACCGGCGTCACCATCGGCGGCCGGTACTTCGGCTCGGTCCAGGGCGCCTCGCTGCCCGGCCCGATCTGGAAGGACACGATGATCGCCGCGCTGCGGGGCACGCCGGCGACCGCGTTCACGCCGCTGAACACCTCCAGGTTCGGCGGCTGCGAGCAGAACTGCGCGCCCGAGAAGCAGGAGCGCGACGACCTTCAAGTCGGCCCGGCGGACGACCAGTACGGCGACGCGTTCGGCGACGAGCCGGACGAGGACGGCGGTTTCTTCGACCGGTGAACGCCCCCATGACACCCCGCCCCCCGGGTGTCATAGTGGATCTATGCCGCAGGCAGACGTCGAGAAACTGCTCCGCGAAGCGCGTTCCGCCGCGGGCGCCGAGACGCCCAGAGACTACGTGCACCGGCTGCTCATCGCCATGTGGGACTCACAGATCGTCATCGTCCTGGCCAGGCTCGGCGTGCCCGACGCGCTGGCCGCGGGGCCGCGTTCGGCGAGTGAGCTGGCCGCGGCGTCGGGCGCGAATCCCGACGCCCTGCTGCGCCTGTTGCGCGCCGCCGCGACGATCGGCCTGCTGGCCGAGACCGAGCGGCCGGACCACTACCGGCTGACCGAGGCGGGGGAGTGCCTGCGCGCCGACTCGCCCACCGCGCTGCGCGAGCTGGCGCTCGCCTACGGCTCACCGACGGTGTGGGGGCTCATCGGGGCGTTCGAGGGCTCGGTGCGCACCGGCGACCCGGCCGCCCCGGCGATGCTCGGCCACTCCTTCTGGGAACACCTGGCCACGCACCCCGACGAGGCCGAGCACTTCTCGCTGGCCATGGGCGAGCAGTCGGCGGCGGCGTCCGCCGATGTCGCGGCCGCCGTCGACGCCTCGGCGTACGGGCGCATCGTGGACGTCGGCGGCGCGTACGGCGTGCTGCTCGCAGCCCTGCTCGCCAAGGCCCCCGGCGCCGGCGGGGTGCTGTTCGACCGGCCGCCGGTGATCGAGGCGGCCGGTCAGCACCTGCGTGACTCCCCGCTGGCGCCGCGCATCGAGCTGGTCGGCGGCGACTTCTTCGAGCAGGTGCCCAAGGGTGACCTCTACCTGCTGAAATGGATCCTGCACGACTGGGACGACGAGCGCGCGGCGCGCATTCTCACCACCTGCCGCCAGGCCGCCGCACCCGGCGCGCGGCTGCTGGTGGTCGAGATGCTGCTGCCCGAGCCGTGGGCGCCGTCGCAGACGCACCTGTACGACCTGGCCATGCTCGTCCTGCTGGGCAGCCGCGAACGCACCCTGACCCAGTACCGCGACCTGCTCAGGTCGGGCGGCTGGGAGCTGGAGAGCGTCACCCCGACCGCCGGCCACTACAGCGTGCTGCAGGCGGTCGCCACGCCGTAGGAGCGTGCGGCGCGTGCTCAGTCCACGTCCACGTGGTCCAGGAAGCGCACCAGGTGAGACAGGACGCGGACGCACGCGTCCACCTCGGCGTCGGTCAGGCCGTCGCCGGCCTGGCGCAGCACCGCCCGCTCCCGGTCGATCACCGCGTTGATGGCGTCGAGCCCGCGCCCGGTCAGCCGGATGAGCGACGACTTCTTGTGCGCAGGATTGGGCGCGAACTCCACCAGCTCCCGCGCCGCCGCGTCATTGATCATGCGTTGCACGAACTGGCGGCTCAGCGCCTGCGCCCGCCCCATCTGCGGGACGGTCATCGGCCCGTGCTCGCGCAGCAGGTTCAGCACGGCCCTGACCCCGACCGACAGGCCCTCGATGGGCGCGTCCTGCTCGACCTTGCGCTGCGCCCGCCGGTACAGCGGGCCCACCAGGTCGAACACCTCGGTCAGCCGATCGGTCACCTCTGTTTCGCTCACCACGCCATGATGACACCTGAGTTGCCAATTCAAGGCCATTAATGACACCTTGGTTGTCATGATGAACGACTTGTTCTGGATCGACACCGGTGCCGGCCATCCGCTCGTCCTGCTGCACGGCGGCTTCGTCGACCACCACATGTGGGACGCCCAGATCCCCGTGCTCGCCGAGCGCCACCGGGTCATCGCGCCCGACGCCCGCGGCCACGGGCGTTCCGCCAACGGCAGCGCGCCGTACCGGCTGACCGACGACCTGGCCGCGCTGCTGCGCCACCTGGACACGGGACCCGCCGTGCTGGTGGGCGTCTCCATGGGCGCGGCCACCGCCGTGGACACCGCGCTCGAACACCCCGAGCTGGTCAGCGCCCTGGTCGTGAGCGGCGCCGGGACCAGCGAGCCGTACTACGCGGACCCCTGGACCACCGGGCTCTGGGCCGAGTGGCACGCCGCGATGGCGGCCGGCGACCTGGCCGCCTCGGTCGAGACGTTCACCAGGTTCGCCGCGGGACCGCACCGCACCCTGGACGACCTCGACCGGGACGTCGTCCGCCTCCTGCTGCGCATCACCGAGAACACCATGGCCAAGCACACCAAGGACGAGCCGAACCACCTCGTCCAGGTGACGCGGACGTGGGAACGCGCGGCCGGGATCGAGGTGCCGGTCCTGGCGATCAACGGCGCCGTCGACTCGCCCGACCATCTCGCCATGGCCGAACGCCTCGTCGCCACCGTCCGCGACGGGCGCGCCGTGTCGATCGACGGGACCGCCCACTACCCGAACCTGGAACGCCCGGACGTCTTCACCGAGATCCTCGAGGACTTCCTGGCCACCCTGTGACCTGGCGCCCGGCCGTTCGCGGTGCTGATCAAGCGGTGCCGGTTAATCGCTGGCCGGGCACCGCGAGCGCTGGGTATCCTTGCGGAATGCAGTACCTCTACTTCCTCTGAGACCCACGGCCCCGGCCGCTTCAGCCGCCCGGTTCGAGCCCTGATCCACGGGCCCGGGTGCGGCCGGTCGTTCGCCGTCGTCTCTCACTGTTCGCGGGTCCGCCGCGCTCTCACGCCCTGACACCCCGGCGTGCGCGGCAGCCTGCTCGGAGGAAGTATGTCCATCGCCGTATCCTTGCCTGCCCGTGCCCGAGCCCATCTCAACGCCACCGACCTGTGTGTCGCCCGTGGCGGCCACCCGGTGCTGACCGGCGTGAACCTGACCGTCTCACCCGGTGACCGGCTGGGGGTGGTCGGCGAGAACGGGCGCGGGAAGACCACCCTGCTGCAGGTGTTGTCCGGCGCCCTGGCCCCCGACTCGGGATCGGTGCACCGGGCCGGCACGCTCGGCATCGCCGACCAGGTCCTGCCGGTCGGCGACGACGCCACCGTCGGCGATCTGATCGAGGTCGAGCTGGCCCACGTGCGTGCCGTGCTGCGCGCGTTCGACGCGGCCACCGCCGCGCTGGCCGAAGGCCGCCCGGGCGCCGACGACGACTACGCGCGAGCGCTCACCGCGGCCGAGTCCATCGACGCGTGGGAGGCCGACCGCCGGGTCGACGTCGCGCTGGCCGCGCTCGACGCCGTCACCGACCGCGACCGGCCGCTGGCCGAGCTGTCGGTCGGACAGCGCTACCGGGTCAGGCTGGCCGGCCTGCTCGGCGCGGGCCACGACCTGCTGCTGCTCGACGAGCCGACCAACCACCTCGACGCGGCCGGGCTCGACCACCTGACCGCCGTGCTCCGGGCGTACCCGGGCGGTGTCGTGCTGGTCAGCCACGACCGGGCGCTGCTGGCCGACGTCGTCACCACGGTGCTCGACCTCGACCCGACCAGCGACGGGCTGCCCCGGCTCTACGGCGGCGGCTTCGCCGGCTACCGGGAGGAGAGCAGGGCCGAGCGCGAACGCTGGGAGCTGGCCTACCGCGACCAGCAGAGCGAGCGGCAGCGGCTCGCCCAGGACCTGTCCGCCGCGCAGAACCGCCTGTCGACCGGCTGGCGGCCGGACAAGGGCACCGGCAAGCACACCCGGGCCACCCGGGCGCCCGCCCTGGTGCGTGCCGTGCACCGGCGGCAGGAGGCGCTGGAGTCGCTCGTGCTCGACGTCCCGCCGCCGCCGATGCGTTTCCAGCCGCCCGAGCTGGGCGCCCCGCACCAGGCCGTGCTGCTGCGCGCCGACGAGGTGACGGTGCGCGGCAGGCTCGCCGCGCCGCGTTCGGTGCTGCTGCGTTCCGCCGACCGGCTGGTCGTGACCGGGCCGAACGGGTCGGGCAAGTCGACCCTGCTGGCCGTGCTGGCCGGCGTGCTGCCGCTGGATTCCGGGAGCGTGCAGCGCAAGCGCGGCGTCCGGGTGGGCCTGCTCACGCAGGAGTCGCCGGAGCCGTCGTCGCGGCGCGCGTTCGAGGTGTTCGAGTCGGCGGTGTTCAGGGCCGGCGGGGCGGGCGACGTCGGGCTCGCGCAGCTCGGGCTGCTGCCGGCGGCCGCCGCGCAGCGCCCGGTGCGCGAGCTGTCCGTCGGGCAGCGGCGCCGGCTCGACCTGGCCGTCCTGCTGGCCGCGCGGCCCCAGGTGGTCCTGCTGGACGAGCCGACCAACCACCTGTCCATGACGCTGGTGGAGGAGCTGACCGAGGCGCTGGACGCCACCGGCGCGGCCGTCGTGCTGGCCACCCACGACCGGCAGCTGCTGCGTGACACCGAGGGCTGGCCGCGGCTGGCCACCTGACCTCACCGGGGGTCGGCCGAGGCTGTGGCACCTGACCTCGCCGGGCGCTACCCGCGCTCGGCGGGCAGCACCAGCTCGGGGCGCAGGGCGAGGAGGGCGCCGAGCGCGGCGTAGCCGATCACCAGGTGGCCGCCGCCGACCCAGCGCGCGCCTTCCTCGCCGACCGCGATGAACAGCGGCACGGTGACCACGCCCCAGGTCTCGGCCACCAGCGGCCACCAGCGCAGCGGGCCGCGCCACTGGCCGGCCAGCGCCAGCTTCACGCCGATCACCATCATGCCGAGCATGGACAGCGGCCAGAAGACGTCCAGGACGGCGAGCGCGACGCCGTCCTGCGCCGATTCCGGCAGCACGCCGTGCAGCAGCGACCAGAGCGAGGCGAGCCCGAGCAGCGCCAGCTCCACCTTGAGCATGACCCTGGCGACCCGGGACGTGCCCGTCGCCCTGGTCCGGATCTGCACGGTGAGCAGCGCGAACACGCCGAGCTGGAAGGCCAGCCCGGTCAGGTCGCCGACGCGCTGCTCGAATCCGGTGTTCACGGTGCCGTACATGAAGATGCTCGCGGCCCAGGCGAGTGTGCCCGCGGTGAGCGCGAGTCCGAGCCTGCGCACGGTACGCGCGGCGATGGGCGGGCGGCCCGGGACGGGCGGCCAGGCGTCGACGTCGGTGCGTGCCCGGGCGGGGGTGGTGCTGAACTGGGCGTCCATGGTCTTCCTCTCTGCTTGTGCCATCCCAGACTGCTGACGGGCAGCCCCGGGCGGGCAGAGACCGGTGTCCCGTCGTCCCGGGACACCGGTCCCAGGACAAAAGGACACAAATCGGGTGTAATGCATGGCGTGACGAGGACAGGACGGATCTGGCCGGCGGTGGCGCTGGCCACCGGGGTGGCGCTCGCGGTCGCGACGGTGGCGCTCGACCTCCGCACGGCCGGCGTGCCCATCCCGGCCGCAGCCGAGCTGGAGCCCGGCTGGCTGTCGGTCCTGTGCGGGCTGGCCCAGCTCGTGCCGGGCGTCCTGCTGCTGCGCAGGCTGCCGCGGCACCCGGTGGCCTGGGTGCTGACCGCCTTCGGCCTGCTGTGGCTGCTCGACGGGCTGGCCGCGAGCTGGGCGGCGTACGCCGTCTACGTGTCGCCAGGACTGCCCGGGGCCGCGGCCGGCTACTGGTTCTACTCCCGCTTCGGCGCGTCGCTGCTGCTCGGGCTGCCGCTGCTGATCCTGCTGTTCCCCGACGGACGGCTGCCTGAAGGGCGGCTGTGGCGCCGGCTGTCGATCGCCAGCCTGGCGCTGACCGGGCTGCTCACGGTGCTGCTCGTGCTGGCGCCGGTGGCGGTGATGGTGCGCTTCCACCAGGCGGCGCTGCCACCGGAGATCGCCGGGCTGGGCCTCGACCCGTTCTCGGTCGCGCTGCCGTACGCGTTCTGGGCGCCGGCGTTGCGGGTGGCGTACCTGTCGGTGCTGGTGAGCGTGGTGGTGCCGTTCGCGGCGATGGTCCGGCGCTACCGGGCGGCCGACCCCGAGCGGCGCGCGCAGATCAAGTGGCTGATGTGGGCCGCGCTGGTCGACATGGTCGTGCTGCTGCTGCCGCTGCGGGTGCCGCCGGAGCTGCCCGCCGTGCTGCTCGGCCTGGCCGTCGGCCTCACCTCGGCGGCCGTGGTGGTGGCGGTCACCAAGTACCGGCTCTACGACGTGGACCGGCTGCTGTCGGCCACCCTCGCCTACGGCGTGCTCGCCGCGCTCGTCGTGCTGGTCGACGTCGCGGTGTTCGCGCTGGCCGGCAGCGTGCTGGGGGAGCGTGACTCGGCGCTGGCGGCCATCGCGATCGTCGCGGTGGTCTACGCGCCGCTGCGCACCTGGCTGACCGGGATCGTCCGGCGGCTGGTACGCGGATCGCGCGACGACCCGTACGCGGCGGTCGCCACCCTGGCCGAACGGCTGGAACTGGCCACCGACCCGGGCGAACAGCTCGTCGCGGTGGCCACCACGCTGGCCGAGGCGTTCCGGCTGTCCTACGTCCGGGTGGAGATCGAACGGCCGGGCGGCGAGCGTTCCGTGGTGGAACACGGCACGCCGCGCGGCCCGTCGGTCACACTGCCCGTGGCCTACCGGGGCGAGGTCGTGGGACGGCTGGCGTTGTGCCGTACCGACCTGACCGAACGCGACCAGCGCCTGCTCGGCGACCTGGTCCGCCAGGCCGCGGCGGCCGCCAGGGCCGTCGAGCTCAGCACCGACCTGCAGCGCATCCGCGCCAGGCTCGTCCTGGCCCGCGAGGAGGAGCGCCGCAGGCTCAGACGCGACCTGCACGACGGGCTCGGCCCCAGTCTGGGCGCGGTGGCGCTGCGCATCGAGGCGGCGCGCAACCTCGCCGGGCAGGCCCCCGAGCAGGCCGATCGCATCCTGGAGCAGACCGCCGCCGAGGTCAGCGGCGTGCTGACGGACGTCCGCAGGCTGGTGCACGACCTGCGCCCGCCCGCGCTGGACGAGCTCGGCGTGCTGCGCGCGATCGAGCAGCAGGCCGACAGGTTCCGCACGCCCGCGCTCGACGTCCGCGTCACCGGGGACGACGCGCTCGGCACGCTGCCCGCGGCGGTGGAGGTGGCGGCGTACCGTATCGTGTCCGAGGCGCTGGCCAACGTCGTCAGGCACGCGGGTGCCTCCCGCTGCGACATCAGGCTGGGCGTGCGTGACGGGAGGCTCGAAGTGGCGGTGCGCGACGACGGCGCGGGCATCGGCCCCGACGTAGCCGCGGGCGTGGGCATGCTCTCGCTCCGCGAACGGGCGGCCGAGCTGGGCGGAGACTGCCGGGTGAGCTGCCCGCCCGAGGGCGGCACGGTGGTCACCGCGCGGCTGCCGCTGGAGGCCGCCGGTGTCTGACGAGCCGATCAGGGTGCTGCTGGCCGACGACCACCCCGTCTACCGGGACGGGCTGGCCCTGCTGCTCGGCTCGATCCCGGGCATCGAGGTGGCCGGCACCGCCGCCGACGGCGCCGAGGCCGTCGAGCGCGCCGCCGACCTGCAGCCCGACGTGGTCGTCATGGACGTGCGCATGCCCGGCCTCGACGGCATCGAGGCCACCAGGCGGATCGCGGCCGACAGCCCGCACATCGGCGTGGTCGTGCTGACCATGTCGGAAGAGGACGCCACGCTGTTCGCCGCGATGCGCGCGGGCGCCCGCGGTTACCTGGTCAAGGGCGCCAACCAGGCGGAGATCGTGCGCGCGATCACCGCCGTGGCGCACGGCGAGGCCATCTTCGGCCCGGCGGTCGCGCGCCGCGTCGCCGACTTCTTCGCCGGTCCGACATTGGCCGGCAATCCGGCCTTCCCCCAGCTCACGCCGCGCGAGCTGGAGATACTCTCGCTGATCGCGGCCGGCCGGGCCAACGCCCAGATCGCCACCGCGCTGTTCCTGTCGCCGAAGACGGTACGCAACAACGTCTCGAACATCTTCGCCAAGCTGCACGTCGCCGACCGGGCCGAGGCGATCGTCCGGGCCCGGCAGGCCGGGCTCGGCTGAAGCCGTCAGCGCTGGTCGGGCGGGTGCCGTGAGCGTTGGTCGGGCGGGTGCCGTCAGCGCTGGTCTGGCGGGTAGAAGAACTCCTGGGTCTCGGCGAAGGTCTGTGGCCCGTCGATCCGGTACCCGTGCGCGCGTTCGTCGTCGAGGTGTGAGGGGCCCACGTCGAGCACGTCGGAGGTCTTCCAGACGCCGTCGACCTGGTTCTCGACCTCGTACCTGAACTCGTTGAAGTCCTGGTCGGACGAGACGAACGTGTTCACGACGGCCAGCGTGCGCCGTCCTGCGGTCAGCGCGGGCGGCAGGTCGACGGTCTGCTCACGCCACCGGTGCCGGTGTTCGACGTGCAGCGGCTCCCACGTCCCCGCGGGCACGCCGTTGACCGTGATGGCGGCCCGCTGCCTGCCGATGCCGGCGTCGAGGCGGCGGGTCAGCCTGACCGCGGTGTTGGCCGGGTCGATCGACACCGTGAACCGGCTCGACCCGCCGCGGCCGAACGCGCGGCCGTCGTCGACGACCAGGCGGCCGCGCACGTCGGACGTGCCGCGCTCGGGCAGCCACAGGTAGGCCGCCGCGCCCACGGCCGAGAACGCGACCAGCAGGGCGAGCGCGGCCGGCAGGGTGGCGTGCCCGCGGCCGCGCCGCGGCGGCTCGGGCTCGGGCGGGATCGCGTCCATCGGCTGGGTGGTCTCCGCCGCCTGGCCGAGCTTGGCCACGCGCACCCGCTCCCAGGCGCGTTCCCAGGCGGGGAACTGGTCGGCCGGCACCCGGCAGCCGCGCAGGAACGCCAGCATGACCGCCTTCTTCGGGAACCGCCGCCCGGCCAGCATGTCGGCACAGGTGGCCCGGGGCAGCCGGACGCCGCCCGCCCGGTCGGCCCGCGCCTGCAGCTCGCGCAGTGACACGTCGGCGCGGGCGAACTGCTCGGCCAGCAGTCGCACCAGGTCCTCGTGCCGGGTCACCCGGTCCAGGCCGGGCCCGTCACCGTCCATTGCCGGGTCGTCGCTCATTGCCGACAGTGTATGGCCGATGACGGATCGTGTTCGATGGATTTACCGGCGGGAGCGCGATGAGTTCTCCCGCCTGGACGGGTCTCATCATCGTCACCCCATCGGGTGCTCGATCTTTCGAGGAAGGACCACCGGCATGACCACCTCGCACACCCTCGACGTCCCCGGCGCCCGGCTGCGTTACGACGTACGCGGCTCGGGGCCGCTGCTGCTGCTGATGGGCTCGCCCATGGCCGCGGCGGACTTCGAGGCGCTGGCCGAAGCACTGGCCGGCGACCACACCGTGGTCACCCACGACCCGCGCGGCATCTCGCGCAGCGTACTCGACGACCCCGAGCAGGAGTCCACCCCCGAGCTGCGGGCCGACGACGTGGCCGCGCTGCTGGACGCGCTCGGCGCGGACAGCGCCGACGTGTTCGGCAGCAGCGGCGGCGCGGTGACCGGCCTCGCCCTGGTCGAAAGGCACCCCAGCCGGGTGCGTACGCTCGTCGCGCACGAGCCCCCGGTGCTCGAACTGCTCCCTGACGCCGCCGAGCAGCGGGCCGCGGTCGAGGACATGATCGAGACCTTCCACCGCGACGGCCTGGCCGCGGCGTTCGGCAAGTTCATGGCCAACGCCGGGTTCGCGGAGGAGAACGACGGCGCCCCCGTGGCCCCGCCGTTCGAGCCGAGCGAGCAGCAGCTCGCCGACTCCGCCCGCTTCTTCGCCCACGAGCTGCGCGGCACCACCCGCTACGTGCCCGACGTGGCCGCGCTGCGGTCGGGCCCGGCCCGGGTCGTGGTGGGCATCGGCGTGGAGTCGGGCAACCTGGTGACCTACCGGACGTCGGTCGCGCTCGCCGAGCTGCTGGGCACCCCGCCGGTCGAGTTCCCCGGCGACCACGGCGGCTTCACGGGCGAGCCGCAGGCGTTCGCCGAGGCGCTGCGCAAGACGCTGGCCGGATAGTCACGGACACCACCTGGAGCACCTGGTGCGGGGACGAGAGAGGCAAAGGAGTGACCAAACGGCTACTGGTGTCGATGAGGGCTCGATAGGAGTGGCCCATGCAGATTTCGCCATCGCACCGGCGTGCCGCCGTCGCGGCCCTGCCGTTCCTGTTGCTCTCTCTCGCCCCGGCCGCGACCGCCGTCGCCGCGCCCGCCGTCCCCAACGCCCCGGCCGACCTGCCGACGGCACTGTCGACGTCCTCGGCCACCACCGCCCTCGACGGGCTCACCGTCGCCAGGCACGAGTCCATGGCCGGCTACCGGCGCGACCGCTTCCCCCGCTGGATCCCGCAGGGCCAGGACTGCAACACCAGGGAGAAGGTCTTCCTGCGTGACGGCAGGAACGTGCGCAGGGACGAGTACTGCCGCGCCGTCTCCGGCGCCTGGACCAACCCCTACGACGGCACGGTGATCACGCAGCCGTCGCAGCTCGAGGTCGACCACGTCGTGCCGCTGACCAACGCCTGGCAGTCCGGCGCCAACACCTGGACGGACGCCAAGCGCAAGGCGTTCGCCAACGACCTGGAGGCTCCGCAGCTGCTCACCACCACCAAGGAGTCGAGGCTGGCCAAGGACGACCAGTCGCCCGACGAGTGGCGTCCGCCGCTGCGCAGCTACTGGTGCACCTACAGCCGCGCCTGGATCGACGTCAAGGCCCGCTACCACCTGACCGTCACTCCCGAGGAGAAGACGGTCCTGCGGGAGATGCTGGGCACCTGCGCCACCGACCAGTAGCAGCCGCCGTCATCGGTGTCGCCGTCATCGGCGACGGTGTCACCGGCGTCGCCGTCACCCCGGACCTGGCCGGGGCCGGGGTGACCGGCGCGAAAACCAGCGGTGCGCGGGCCGCGGCGGCTTCTACAGTGGCCGCGTGGACCACGAGCTGACGACGCCGCGGCTGAACCTGCGGCCGGTACGCGCATCCGACCTGGCCGCACTGCACGCCCACTGGACACTGCCGGACGTCCGGCGCTTCCTGTTCGACGGCGCGGCCCTGTCGCTCGCGGAGGTCGCGGACGTCGTCTCGGCGAGCGAGCGTGACTTCGCCGCCGCCGGACACGGGCTGTGGATCGTCCGCGAGCGCGATCGGGCCGCGCTGGCCGGCACCGCCGGGCTGCGCCCGCTCGACGACCTCGGGCTCGAAGTCGTCTACAGCCTCGCGCCCGAGGTCTGGGGCCGCGGCTACGCCACCGAGGCGGCCCGCGCCGTGGTCGAGCACGCACTCGGCGACCTGGGCCTGCCCGAGGTGCTGGCCGAGGTCGACGCGGGCAACACCGCCTCGGCCGCGGTGCTCGAACGCCTCGGCATGACCCCGTTCGCGACGGTCCCGGGCGAGCTCGGCCCGCTGATCCGCTACCGCAGGACCCGCTGACCTCGGTGCGTCACTCGATCTTCGAGACGTCGATCACGAACAGCTCCGCGTCCACCGGGTAGGCGAGCATCCGGCCCGTGCGGTCGAAGCTGGGCGAGTTGATCGAGGTGGCGCCGTCCGCGCTCTCCTCGGCACGCACGCCGAGGTCGGCCGAGCGGCCGGTACGCAGGTCGTGCAGGACGACGGCGGCGAACGAGCTCCGGTCCATCAGCGCGGCCACCTGGAACCTGTCGCGCGCGAGCTGCTCGGCCCGCATCGCCTCGCCGGGCAGCGCCCGCTCGTCCGAGCCGTCACGCAGCCGGTAGAAGGACGAGCCCGGGTCCCTGACGCCGGTGCAGGTCCGCACGCCGCAGATCAGGTTCTGCTCGCCGGGCTTGACCACCGCCGTGCTGGTCTCGCCGGTCTCCACGTTGCGGATCTCCCTGAACCTGGCGCCGTCGAAGGGGCCGTACGGGCCTGGCGCGCCGATCCACGGCCAGTCCAGCACGTGCATCGACGCGCCGCCCGCGACGGGCTCGGCCTCGCCACCGGCCAGCGGCAGCGCGTAGACGCCGCCCTCGCGCGCGGAGAACACGACCTTGCCGCCGGCGATCTGCAGGCCGTCGAGCCCGCCGGGACCCGTGACCCTGCTGCCCACGAGCCTGGCCTGACCGCCGTCCAGCGGGGCCGCCCAGATCTGCGCGGGCCCCTTCTTGAGCCTGGTCCACCAGACGACCTGGCCCTCGCCGACGGTGAAGTCGGAGGGGAACAGCGTGGTGCCCGGCGGGATCACGGTCTCGGTGATCTTACGGTGGGCACGGGTGTCGAAGTCGTAGGCGTACAGGGCGTCGGACCGCTCGAACGTCGACCAGGTGGTGTAGAGCAGGGTGCGGTCGCCGGCCAGGGTCGCGGGCCGGATCTCGCGGCCGTCGGACGTCTTCGCCGGGAGCTTGTGCACGGCCGCCGGCCACACCTGCTCGACCGGCGCCGGCAGGACGGCCACCGGCTCACTCTGCCCGGTCGCCGTCTGAACCGGTTCTGCGGTGGCGTTCTGGTCCGGTGGCGTGGCCTCCGCGGTGACGTTCTGATCCGGTGGCGGGACCTCGGCCGTGGCGGACGGCCCCGGCGCGGGGCTCATGGTCACCGGGCCGCCGGGGCGCAGCGTGGCCACCACGCCGCTGGCGATCACCACCACCGCGGCCGCCGCCAGCAGCGCCTGCGTCCGCTGCCTGCGCCGCCGGTAGCGAATCTCCACCTGCTCCGCCATCCCACCGGCCAGCTCGGGCGCCCGCCCGGCCGCCCGGCCCAGGGTCCTGCGCAGCGTGTCCTCGACCTCGTCCGGCCCGTCCGCGCCGGCATAGTCCCTGACCTCGTGTCCGTTCATCGGGAACCCCCTCGGATCTTGTCGCCGTCCGGCATGGCGGAACGCAGCTTGCCGAGCGCGCGCGAGGCCTGGCTGCGCACGGTGCCACGGGAGATGCCCAGCACGTCGGCGATCTCGGCGTCGCTGAGCTGCTCGTAGTAGCGCAGCACCAGCACCGCCCGCTGCTTGCGCGGCAGCCCGGCCAGCGCCTGCCACATGTCCTGCTCGTCACCGCTGGGCAGCGTGTCGTGATGCGCGCCGTCCGGCGGCTCCCCGGTCAGCCGCTCCCGCCTGAGCCGCCGCCAGGCCGCCAGATGCAGCCTGGCCATCGTGGTGCGGGCGTAGCTCTCCGGATTGTCCTTGCGGCGCAATCGCGGCCAGGCGGCACGCACCTTGAGCAGCGACTCCTGCACCAGGTCGGCCGCATCGTGCGGGTTGCCGGTCAGAACGTAGCCGTAACGCAGCAACGCGTTACCCCGCTCTGCGACGAACTCCGCGAACTGGGGATCTTCGTCCACCTGCTTCGCCCTCCGGTTGTCCTGCCACCACTGAGAGAGCGAAACCCGGCGAACTGTTGCATGCCGACAGCAAGGGGGAATTCGGTGGAAGGGCGTCAGCGGGGCGGGCCGAGTTCGATGCGGCGCAGGTAGGGCTCGACCTGGTCGAGGCGTTCGTCGAAGGGCATGCGCTCGTCCCACCAGGTGGCGCCGGCGGCGGCCAGGTCCGCGACCAGGCCGCGGTCGCCGGGGGTCGTCTCGCCGCCGACCACCAGGTCGAACGGCTCCGACTCGCGTCCCTCGGCGGTTCTGAGCCCGCGCAGCAGGTCGGCCAGGGCGCCGACGTCGCCGGGCGAGGGCGGCCGCTGCGTCTGGTAGCCCTCGAACAGCGGGACGGCGCCGTCCCAGCGGGCGGCGCGGCGGAAGGGGGCCTTGTTCGGCCAGCGGCCGGCGATCCAGACCGGGATCCTGGGCCGCTGGACGGGCCGGGGCAGGAAGCGCACCTCGTCCATGGTGACGTGGGTGCCCTGGTAGCTCACCTGCTCGCCGGAGCAGAGCAGGTCGACCGCCTCCAGGCCCTCGTCCAGGCGCTGGGCCAGGACCTTGGGGTCGGTGGGCTCGCCGAAGCTGCCGAACTCGTCGTCGAGTATCGAGCCCAGCCCGGCGCCGAACACCGTGCGCCCGCCGGTCAGGTGGTCGAGCGTGACGAGCTCGCGGGCCAGCTTGCCAGGACGGCGGCGGGCCACCGGGGTGACCAGCGGCCCGAGCAGGATCCTGTCGGTCACCATGCCGGCCGCGGCCAGCAGGATCCACGGGTCGGCGAGCGCTCTGCCCTCGGATTTGCGGTAGGTGAGGTGGTCCCAGACGAACACCCCGTCCCACCCGGCCTCCTCGGCGGCGGTGGCCACCTCGGCGACGCGGCGCGGGTCGGCGAAATCTCCGAAGTTGGGGAGGTTCAAGGAGAAGCGCATGTCTTCGATCCTCCCCATCGAGGACAGGCCGATCAAGGGCAGGGACGTCGAGGTTGTTTTGCCCAGTGTTGGGCGGCGCGTCCGGTGTGGCGGCGAGACGTCCGGGCACGTCGTGGGTTGTCGCCGCGCCGAGCGTTCGGGGGACTGCGTGTTGGCGGAACTGCCCAGATGGGGGTCGGGGCTGGGGTACCGGCCCGAGCTCGCCGACGCGATCGACGCGCACGCCGATCGGGTCGACTGGCTGGAAGTGATCACCGAGCACTACCTGTTCGCCCCGGCGGACGAGCGGGAGCGGCTGCGCGGGCTGGCGCGCAGGTTCCCGGTGGCGCCGTTCGGCAGGCAACTGTCGATCGGGTCGGAGCCCGAGCCCGATCCCGCGTACGTGACGGCGCTGGCCGAGCTGGTGTCCGACCTCGACGCGCCCTGGTTCGGCGACCGGCTCTGCTTCACCAGGACCGAGCAGGTCGCGCTCGGACTGCCGGCTCCGCTGCCGCGTACCAGGGAGGTGGCCCGCCGGGTCGCGGCCAGGGCGCAGCGGGTGCAGGACGCGGTCGGCCGGCCGTTCCTGCTGGAGAACATCGCGTACTACGTGGACCTGGCGAGCCCGCTCACCGAGGCGCAGTTCATCGCCGAGGTGCTGGAACACTGCGACTGCGGGCTGCTGCTCGACCTGGCCGGCCTGGACGTCAACGCCCGCAACCACGGCTTCGACCCGCTGGGGTTCCTGGACGCCGTCCCGCTCGACCGGGTGGTGCTCGCGCACCTGGCCGGCGGCGCGGATGGGGCGGAGATGGCCGTCGACGACCACGGCGCCCCGGTCCCGCCGAGGGTGTGGGAGCTGCTGGCCGAGCTGGTCTCGCGCACGCCGATCCTGGCCACGGCGGTGGAGCGCGACCGCGGCTTCCCGGCCGACTTCGGCGAGCTGCTGGCGGAGGTCGACCGGGCGCGGGCCGCGCTGAACCCCGAGGTCAGGCCAGGCCCAGTGCCTGCGCCATCAGTGTCACCCCGGCCACGATCACGACCGCTCCCAGCAGGTCGAACACCAGCCCGGAACGCACCATCCTGGTGATGGGCACCATGCCGGAGCCGTACACGATGGCGTTGGGCGGCGTGGAGACCGGCAGCATGAACCCGTAGGACGCGCCGAACACCGCGGCCAGCGCCGGGATGACCGGCGAGATCCCGGCCGCCACCGCGATCGGGATGACGATCGGCACCACGATGCCGACGCTGGCGGTGTTGCTGGTCGTCTCGCTGATGAGCACGGCCACCACCGTGGCCAGGACGGTCAGCCCGAGCAGGCTGGAGATGCCGAGCAGCCCGGACAGATTCTGGCCGACGGTCTTGGCCAGCCCGGTCTCCGACAGCAGCCCGCCCAGCGCGATGCCCGAGCCGAACAGCAGGATCGTGCCCCAGTCGATGCGTACGGCCTCGTTCCAGGTCAGCGTGAAACGGCGGGCCCGCCAGTCGACCGGCAGCACGAACAGCAGCGCGGCGGCCAGCACCGCGACCACGCCCTCGTCGATCCTGCTCAGCACGGCCCGGTATGCCCCGGACGTGTCGCCGGCGACGATGCCGACCACGCCGGGCGTGATCCACAGGACCACGGCCGTGGCGAAGGCGATCAGCGTGTTGCGCTCGCCCCGGCTCATCCGTCCGAGCTGGGCGCGCTCGCCCTCGATGTACGCCCGCGCCCCCTCGATCCGCCTGGCCTCCGGCCGGTTCAGCCACAGCAGGACCACGGCCAGCAGCGCGAACATGACCAGCACGATCGGCAGCGCGATCAGCACCCAGGTGAAGAACGGGATCCTGGCGTCGGTGGCCTTCTCGATGAGCCCGCGGCCGATCAGGTTGGGCGGCGAGCCGATCGGGGTGAGCAGCCCGCCGATGGAGGCGCTGTAGGCGAGCATGAGCATGGTGGCGGTGGCGAAGCGCAGCCGCCGCGGGTCGCCGCCCTCGGCCACGAACCCCGACAGCGTGGCCACCACGCCCAGCGCGATCGGCAACATCATGGCCGTGGTGGCGGTGTTCGAGATGAACGCGCTGATGACCATGGTGGTCACGCCGAGCACGACGATCGTCCGGTACGTCGAGCCCGCCACGCCGGGCAGCGACAACATGCGGAAGGCGAAGCGCCGGTGCAGCCCGTGTTTCATCATGGCGGCGGCGATGATGAAGCTGCCGATGAACAGGAAGATCGTCGAGCTGGCGAACGCGCCGAACACGTCCGCGGCCGGCGCCACCCCGGTCAGCACGCACAGCGCCAGGCCGAGCGCGGCGGTGACGGGGATCGGGACGGCCTCGGTGATCCAGGCGACGATCACGAACGTGAGGATGCCGGCCAGCCGCTGCTGCGGGTCGGGGAGCCCGGCGGTGGCGAGGAAGACCGCGACCCCGGCGAGTGGCGCCGCGGCGAGCCCGACCGTCCGGCGGGCCCGCTCGAACCGCTCCTCGGCCGGGCTCAGGGTTTCGCTGATCTCGTCCAGTGTGCGATAGGTCACAGTCGCGATGATCCGCCCGCGTCCGGCGCCCGGCAAGCCCGGCTCCGGGCTCGCCGGGCTCGGCGGGCGAGCTCGGCTCCGGACGGGGCCGCCGGTCGGGCGGCTCGTGACCCGCGCGGTTACCGCAGCGCCCGGGCCAGCGGGGTGTCGGCCGCCGGGTCGAGCGGCTCGGTGAGGAAGAACGGCATCTGCGCCATGAACCTGGGCCGCTCGCCCCGGTGCTCGTCGGCCGCGTGCACGGTCAGCGGGTGCACCAGGTAGACCTCGCCTGGCAGGCCGGTGGCCAGGGCCAGCGGCCGCTCGCGGCTGGCCGGCTCGACCAGACCGCCGGCGGCGATGTGGTCGTGGCCCTCGTCGCCGAGCGCGGCCAGGCTGTCGCGCTGCGAGCCGGCCCTGATCCTGGTGGCCGCGTCGTCCTCGCCGACCTCGGAGAACAGCATCAGCACCAGCAGCGTGTGCGAGCGGACGCTGACCTGCCAGCTTCCGTCGGGCAGCGGGGTGTTGAGATCGAGGTGCCAGCCGCGGTCGTCGGCCGGGGGCAGGCGCGGGAACCTGATCGGGATGTTGCCCGCCGCGCCGCGCGGCTGCCAGCCGCCCTTGCCGCACACCGCGTCGAGCCCGGCCGCCAGCACGGGGGAGCGCATCAGCTCGCCGAACGGGCCCTGCCCGGTCATGTCGGCGGCCCACACCACCGGCTCGCGCCAGTTCTCCGGCTCGTCCGGCGACAGGCCGATCTGCTGCCACAGCAGCGCCTGGGCGGCCTCGCCCTGCTCGCGAGTGCCGATCGTCAACTTCATGAATCCGTCGCGGACGAAGGACTCGACCTGGTCGTTGGTGATGACATCCACGCTGGTCACGCTACTCAGGCGTGCAACCCCTTTTCTGGAGCCACAAATCGGGTTAAAGTCCGATAAATCATGCAACCGAACGTTCGGTAGGTCCCGTTGACCGCACTCGAGAGTTACCTCACCGACCGCGACGCCGACGCCGGCCTGCGCATCAGGACGGCCGCCGTCCTGCTCTTCGCCAGGCAGGGATACGCGGCGACCGGCATCAGAGACCTCGCCCGCGCGGTGAACCTGACCAACGCCGGCATCTACCACCACGTCTCCAGCAAGGAGGCCCTGCTCGCCGGCCTCATGCGGGAGGGGCACCTGGGCCTCATCGAGGCCACCGTCCGGGGGCTGGCCGGCCTCGCCGGTCCCGCCGACCGCCTGGCCCACCTGATCGGCACGCTCACCGCCGTCCACGCGCTGAGCCCCATGACGACCCGGGTCATGGACGGCGAACTCCGCTCGCTGACCCCGGGCTCGGCCGCCCACGGCGAGATCATCGCGCTCCGCGACGCCTACGAGGACCTGTGGCGCGAGGTCCTGGCCGACGGCGTCGCGCGCGGCGTGTTCCACGTCGCCGACCAGAAGCTGACCCGGCTCGCCCTGATGTCCATGTGCACCGGCACCAGCGAGTGGTACCGCCCCGGCGGCGGCTCCTCGCTGGAGCGGGTGTGCGCCGAGTTCGTGGCGATCGGCCTGGCCGCGGTGCGCGCCGGGGCCGTGGACGTCGCCGCGCCTGATCTGTCCGCGTTACCCGTCTTCCCCTGGGAGCCGCCGGATGCCTGACACGATCCCCGCCCTGCTCCGACACGCCGCCGCCCAGTATCCCGACCGCGAGTTCCTCCGCTTCCCCGCCGCCGATTCGCCGACCTTCCCCGACGCCGATCCGCCGGCCCTCGCCGACGCCGATTCGCCGACCTTCGCCGACGTCGATTCACCGACCTTCCCCGCTGCCGGTTCGCTGACCTTCGCCGACGTCGACGAACGTGCCGGGCACCTGGCCGCCGCCCTCGTGGAGCGGGGGGTGCGGCCGGGGGACCGGGTGGCGATCATGATGGACAACGTCCCGTACTGGCCGCTGAGCTGGTTCGCCGTGCTCAGGGCCGGCGCGATCGCGGTGCCGGTGAACGTCCGGTACCGGGCCGCCGACCTGGAGCACGTGCTGCACGACTCGGGCGCGGTCGCGCTGCTGACCACCGCCGAGCACGTGCCGCGCCTGTCCGGCGCGGTGGCGGGGGTGCCTGGGGTGGCCGTGTACGCGGTGGACGCGTTCGGGCCGGGCGGGTCGCCGCCTCCCGACATTTCCCCCGGCGCGGACGATATTGCGAATTTTCAGTACACGTCAGGTACGACCGGCTTCCCGAAAGCCTGCCTGCTCACCCACGACTACTGGCTGCGTACCGCCCGGGTCGTCGCCGACCTGGTGAAACCCGGTCCAGGCGACGTGTTCGTGATCGCGCAGCCGTACTCGTACATGGATCCCCAGTGGACCACGCTGTTCTGCCTCATGAGCGGCATCCCGCACGTGGTCCTGCCGCGCTTCTCCGCCTCCGGCTTCTGGGCCGCGGCGCGCGAGCACGGCGCGACGCTCACGTACGTGCTGGGCACGATGCCGCTGTTGCTGTACAAGCAGCCGCCGCACCCGCACGACCGCGACAACCGGATGCGGCTCGTGCTCTGCTCCGGCATCGCGCCCGACCTGCACCGGGCGTTCGAGGAACGCTGGGGCGCGCCGTGGCGCGAGCTGTACGGCTCCACCGAGAGCGGCCCCGACCTGCTGGTCGCCCCGGACGACACCGACTGCGTCGGCACCGGCGCGATGGGCTACCCGCCGCCGGGCAAGGAGGTCGAGCTCGACCCGGAGACCGGCGAGATCCTGGTACGCGGCGTGCCGATGATGAAGGGCTACTGGAACCACCCGGAGGCCACCGCGCACGCGTTGCGCGGCGGCTGGTACCACACCGGCGACCTCGGCCGGCGCGACGCCCGCGGCTCGATCAGGCACGCCGGACGGCTGAAGGACATGGTCCGCAGAGGCGGCGAGAACATCTCGTGCGCCGAGGTGGAACGGGTGCTCGCCGGGCACCCGGCCGTGCTGTCCGCGGCGCTGGTGCCGATCCCGGACGAGCTGTTCGGCGAGCTGCCCAAGGCGTTCATCCAGTTGCGCCCGGGCCACGAGCAGGGCGCCGACACGGCCTTGAGCGTCATCGAGCACGCCAGGCAGCGGCTCGCGCCGTTCAAGATCCCGGCGAACGTGGAGTTCGTGGACGGGTTCGAGCTGACCCCGTCCGCGCGGATCGAGAAGCGTCACCTGCTGCACCCCGAGCGCGACCAGCGGGCCGGGGCCATCGCCGTCGAGCACCAGGGAAGGGAGCAGAGATGATCGAGGTGACCGTACGCGAGGAGGTGGCGATCGTCACCCTGCGGCGGCCGGAGAAGCTCAACGCGCTCACCGCCGACATGCGCAGGGAACTCGCCGCCGAGGTGCGCGCGCACGGCGACGGCAAGCTCGCCAGGGGCGTCGTCGTCACCGGCACCGGACGCGCGTTCTCCGCGGGCGAGGACATCGACCAGGCCGCGGGCAAGTCGCTGATCGAGGAGGTGGCGCTGTTCCACGACATGACCAGGGCGGTGCTGGAATCGCGGGTGCCGGTGGTCGCGGCGGTCAACGGCCTGGCCGTGGGCGGGGCCGCCGAGTGGACGCTCTGCTTCGACACCAGGATCGGCACGCCCGCCACCGAGTATTTCCTGCCGGAGAACCATCTCGGCCTGTCGATCTCGAACGCCGCCTCCTACCTGCTGCCCCGGCTGGCCGGCGGCCGGGCGCTGCGCCTTGTGCTGGACTCGGCCCGGTTGAGCGCGGAGCAGGCCAGGGACGCGGGTCTGCTGGACGAGATCGTCGAGCCGGAGGCCCTGCTGGAGACCGCGATCGCCCGCGTGCGCCACTGGAGCGCCCCTGGCACGGCCACCGAGGTGCACCTGCAGCTGCTGCGCCCGCCGCTGGCCGAGGTGGAACGGGCGTTCGCGGCGGAGACCGAGGCCGCCGCGCGGGTGGAGGCCGCCGGGCTGGCCCAGGCCGGTATGGCCAGGTTCATCACCCGGCCGCGCGGCGGCTAGCGGACGATCGAGTCAGCGGAACGCGTCGGCGTGCTCGCTCACCCACTGGGCGAACGTGCGCGCCGGCCGCCCGGTGACCTTCTCCACCGTCGGATCGACCACCATGCCCACCCCGGGCGGGTTCTTCTCCAGCTCGACGGCGAACTCGATGTACTCCTCCGGCAGGTAGGAGTCGCGGAGCCGGCGGCGGAACTCCTCCTCCGTCAGCGGGACGAAGCGCACCTCACGCCCGACGGCCGCGCCGATGGTGGCCAGCTTCTGCTCCAGCGTCAGCGCCTGCGGGCCGGTCAGCGCGTACGTCATGCCGCCGTGGCCGTCCTGGGTCAGCGCGACGGCGGCCACGGCCGCGATGTCCGCCTCGTGCACCATGGCGCTGGGCCGGCCCAGGTCGAACGTGCGCACCACGCCGTCCGCCCTGATCGACTCGGCCAGGTCCAGCGCGTTGGCCATGAACTCGACCGGCCGCAGCAACGTCCACGGCAGGTCGCCGGCGGCCAGCGCCGCCTCGACCGAGCTCGGGTCCCAGCCGCTGAGCACGCTCACCCGCCGCACCCTGGCCGCGGTGGCCAGCGCGACGATCTCGGCGCCGTTGCCGAGCGGCTCGTCCCCGCCGAACGTGATCAGGTGCAGGCCGGTGACGCCCGCCAGGGCCGGGACGAGCGACGCGGCGTCGGTGAGGTCGCCGCGCACGACCTCGACCCCGGCGGGCAGGTTCGCCCCCGCCGGGTCACGGGTCAGCGCCCGCACCCGCTCGCCCGACCGGGCCAGCTGTCCGACCAGCTCACGGCCGACAGTCCCGGTCGCACCGGTCACCAAAATGGTCACGAAACCCATCCTTCCTTCTCGGGATCTCCCGCAGGCTAGAAGCCATTGCGGTCAGGACGGTTCCGCGAAAGACGCCCTCAGTGCATCGAGGCGGCGGACTCGTGGTGCCTGATGACCTCCTCGATGATGAAGGCCAGGAACTTCTTGGCGAACTCGGGGTCGAGCTTCGCGTCGACGGCCAGCGCCTGCAGCCGATCGATCTGCGCCGCCTCCCGGCGCGGGTCGGCCGGCGGCAGCCCGTGCTCCGCCTTCAGCCTGCCGACCTGCCGGGTGCACTTGAACCGTTCGGCCAGCAGGTGGATCAGCGCCGCGTCGATGTTGTCAATGCTGTCGCGAAGGTCCCCGAGCAGGGCTCCGGCGAGCTCGGCGTTCTCCTCAGCCCTGCGCGACTCCACACGCTTCTCCTTTTCGGTCAGGTCCTGGTCTCTTCTCACGCTATGGCATCGGCGTTCGCGTACGAGACACTGACCAGCATGTGGCACGGGACGTGGAACGGATGAGGCGGCAGGCCCGCCGGTTGCGGGATTTCGGACATGCGGTTGGACGCTTTGAGCCCGGGCGGAACAACGCCATCACCGACGTGCCAGGCGTGCGGGTGGGGCAGACGACGGTGCTGGACCGGGAGCGTGGCGTCTACTCCGGGGTGACGGCGATCGTGCCGCCCGCCCCGGTCGTGCCCGCCGGTTTCCACGTGGCCAACGGTTACGGCAAGTTCGTCGGCGCGACGCAGCTCGTGGAGCTGGGCGAGCTGGAGACGCCGGTGCTGCTCACCTCCACCCTGTCCACGTTCCGGGTCGCCGACGCGCTGGTGAGCTGGGTGCTCGACCACGCCACCGAGCCGGTGATCTCGCTGAACCCGGTGGTCGGGGAGATCAACGACTCGTGGTTGTCGTCGGTCGACCGGCGTCCCGTCACGGCCGAGCACGTCTACGCGGCGCTCGACGGGGCGCACTCGGGTCCGGTGGAGATGGGCAACGTCGGCGGCGGCACCGGGGCGTGCGCGCTGGGGTTCAAGTCGGGTATCGGCAGCGCCTCGCGCCGGCTGGACCTGGGCGGGCGCGAGGCCACTGTCGGCGTCCTGGTGCAGGCCAACATGGGCGGCGAGCTGCGGCTGCGCGGCCGCACGATCAGCCCGGACGTCGCCGAGGCGCACGGGGGAGACCACGGCTCGTGCGTGGTCGTGGTGGCGCTCGACGCCGGCTGCGACACGCGGCAGTTGTCGCGGATCGCGGCTCGTGGGGTGTTCGCGCTCGGCCGGGTGGGCGCGGCTTTCAGCCACGGCAGCGGCGACTACGGGCTGGCCTTCGCCACCGGGGCGGGATCGCTGTCGCCGGCCGCGCTGAACCTGGTGTTCGCCGGGGTCATGGACTGCGTGGAAGAGGCGGTCATCGACGCGTTGCTGGCCGCGGAGACCGTCCGCGCGCCTTCGGGACGCCAGGCGCTCGCGCTCCCGCAAAGCGCCGTCCCCGCACCGGACTGAGACGCACCGGACTGAGACGCACCGGAGTGAGACGCGCTGGAGCGAGACGCGCCGGCCTGAGACGCACCGGGCTGGTCGCCCTCATGGGCGTTCCTCGCCGGGACGGGCCCGGATCACCGCGACCGGGCAGCCGGCGTGGTGCAGCATGGCCTGGCTGACCGAGCCCATGACCAGCCCGGCGAACGTGCCGTGCCCGCGTGTGCCGACCACCAGCAGGTCGGCCGTGGCCGAGGCCTCCTTCAGCACCTCGACCGGATGGCCGTGGGAGAGCTCCTCGGACACCGGCACGTCGGGATGTCGCTCGCGGAATTCGGCCAGCGTCGCGCTGAGCGTCCGCCTGGCCTCGCGTTCGGCCTGCTCGTCGGCGGGATCGAAACCGCCGGCCTGCGGCCAGGCCCACGCCTGCACCGCGCGCAGCCGGGCCACGCGCAACCCGGCCTCCTGGAAGGCGAAGCCCACCGCCCGGCGGCCGGCGTCGGAGCCGTCCACGCCGACCACGATCTCGCCGCGCGGCAACGCGTGCAGCTCCTGGACCAGCACGGTGTCGACGGTGGCGTGCGCGGCCACGCCGTAGGCGACCGAGCCGACCAGCAGCCCGCGTACGGCGCTGTGCCCCCGGCAGCCCACCACCAGCAGATCCGCCTCCTTGGCCGCCTCGATCAAGGCGGCACGCGGATCGCCGGGCAGCAGGACCGCCTGCACGTCGGTCCCCGGCGCCTCCTGCCTGGCGTGGTCGACGGCGGCGTTGAGCACGCTCTCGCCGCCGTCGCGCATCCAGTCGCCGACCTCGGCGTACGGGCCTTCCGCCGGGCGCGTGACCCATTTGGGCACGACGTTGGCCACCGTCAGCGGCATCCGGCGCAGCGCGGCCTCCCTGGCCGCCCAGGCGACGGCGTCCAGGCCGGTACGCGAACCGTCCGCACCAACGATGATCATGTCAGCCGAACGCGTAGCACTCGACCTCGGCCCTGCGGTAGGCGGTGCCGCTCTTGACGGCTTCGTCCACGCAGGCGCGTTCGGCCCGGCTGAGGGTCAGGTGGCCGCACACCGACACGCCGGCGTAGGTCCGGCAGTCGAGGGTCGGGTCGGACTTTCCGACGCGGTAGAACTTCTTGACGTCGGCCAGGCATTCGGCCCGGGCGGCGCGGGTGTCGGCGTATCGGCACTGCTCGGTCATGGTCTGGTACTGCTGCTTGCTCACTTCTTGCTGGTCGGTACCGTCCCAGGCGAATGTGATCAGCGCCAGGAAACCGGCGACAGCGGCAATTTTCATCATGCTTCCCCCGTAGGGACCCGTACCGCCGACAGTGATCGGCAAACCTGGACGCGCTCAGGCCCGTCCGCGACGGGGGTTTCCCGGCTCGTGATCGCCGTCACGGGCTCGTGAGCCACCCGGATCGCGTCAACCCGCAGTCAACCCGCCGTCAACCCGCGGCCTTGACCGCGAGCACGCTGAACCAGGTGCGGTGCCCGTCGGTGACGCCGTGCTCGCGGATCTCGAACCCGGCCGCGCCGAGCAGCGACAGCAGCGCCTCCGGGCTGCGGTGCACGAACCAGCGCCGCAGCCCGCTCTCGTACGGCACGTCCTCCCAGACCCCGCCGTCGCCGACCGACGTGCTCAGCTTCAGCGCCCCGCCCGGCCGCAGCAGCTCCCACCAGCGGCGCAGCGTGTCACCGGTCTCCGCGTCCGGCACGTGCAGCAACGCGGCCGACGACCAGAGCGCGTCGAACGCGCCCTGCGCGAGCGGCGGCCGCCGCTGGTCGCCGCGCACCGCCGTCGCCCCGGCCGCGACGGCGAGCTTCACCATCTCGGCCGACCGGTCGACCCCGACAGGACGAAACCCCTGCTCACGGAACCACACCAGGTCCCGGCCCGGCCCGCACCCCAGGTCGGCCAGCCGGGCGCCGGCGGCCAGCGTCTCGGCGAACCGCCGGCGCATGGCGGTGAACTCGGCGCCGGGCTCGGCCGAGCGCGCGGCGAACACCGGCGCGATGCGGTCGTAGGTGGACATGGTCGTGGTCGTCGGATCCTCCATGGGCCTGATCATGACACGGGGTGGTGACAAGTGATCGCGATCGGGGTACGGTAACGGCCGACCAACGCGGGAGCCCGGTGAACCGGGCTGAGAGGACGGCTGAGCGAGCCGCCGACCGCCAGAACCTGCTCCGGATAATGCCGGCGAAGGGAGTTTGCGCGATGACTCAGGCGCGTTTTTCCAAGATCTACACCGGTGACCTGCGGGTGCCCATGCGCCGGGTGAACCTGTCGAACGGCACGTCGCTCACCCTGTACGACACCTCGGGCCCGTACACCGACCCGGACGTCGAGACCGACGTCACGCGCGGCCTGCCCAGGCGGCGCGAGCAGTGGATCCTCGACCGCGGCGACGTGGTGCGCTACGGCGGCCGCCAGGTCAGGCCCGTCGACGACGGCTACCAGGACCAGGACGGCTGGATGCGCCGCGAGGCCGACTCCCTCGCCGGGCACCGGCCGCTGCGCTCGGCCTCCGGCGCCCCGGTCACCCAGCTCGGCTACGCCAGGCGCGGGCTGATCACCAGGGAGATGGAGTTCGTCGCGGTGCGCGAGGGCGTGTCGCCGGAGTTCGTCCGCGACGAGGTCGCCGCCGGCCGGGCCATCATCCCGGCCAACGTCAACCATCCGGAGACCGAGCCGATGATCATCGGCAGGAGCTTCCTGGTGAAGATCAACGCGAACATCGGCAACTCGTCGGTGACCTCGTCCATCGAGGAGGAGGTGGAGAAGATGACGTGGGCCACCCGCTGGGGCGCCGACACCGTGATGGACCTGTCCACCGGCCGCGACATCCACACCACCCGCGAGTGGATCATCCGCAACTCCCCGGTGCCCATCGGGACCGTGCCCATCTACCAGGCGCTGGAGAAGGTCAACGGCCGTCCGGAGGACCTGTCGTGGGAGATCTACCGCGACACCCTGGTCGAGCAGTGCGAGCAGGGCGTCGACTACGTCACCGTGCACGCCGGGGTGCGGCTGGCGTACGTGCCGCTGACCGCCAGGCGCAAGACCGGCATCGTCTCGCGCGGCGGCTCGATCATGGCCGCCTGGTGCCTGGCGCACCACCGCGAGAGCTTCCTGTACGAGCACTTCGAGGAGATGTGCGAGCTGCTGGCCCAGTACGACGTGGCCTTCTCGCTCGGCGACGGCCTGCGTCCCGGCTCCATCGCTGACGCCAACGACGAGGCCCAGTTCGCCGAGCTGCGCACGCTCGGCGAGCTCACCAAGATCGCGCACGCGCACGACGTGCAGGTGATGATCGAGGGGCCGGGGCACGTGCCGATGCACAAGATCAAGGAGAATGTGGAGCTGCAGCGCGAGCTGTGCGACGACACCCCGTTCTACACGCTCGGGCCGCTGGTGACCGACATCGCGCCGGGCTACGACCACATCACGTCCGGGATCGGGGCGGCCATGATCGGCTGGTTCGGCACCGCGATGCTCTGCTACGTCACGCCCAAGGAGCACCTGGGGCTG
Organism: Nonomuraea antri; assembly: GCF_013283785.1. GTDB lineage: Bacteria > Actinomycetota > Actinomycetes > Streptosporangiales > Streptosporangiaceae > Nonomuraea > Nonomuraea antri. Next base: position 29,957 of record NZ_JABCPZ010000040.1, on the reverse strand, counting down.
CCGGACCGGGACGACGTCAAGACCGGCGTGATCACGTACAAGATCGCGGCACACGCCGCCGACCTGGCCAAGGGGCACCCGCAGGCCCAGGAGTGGGACGACGCGCTGTCGGACGCCAGGTTCGAGTTCCGCTGGGAGGACCAGTTCGACCTGTCGCTCGACCCGGACACCGCCCGCTCCTACCACGACGAGACCCTGCCCGCCGCGCCGGCCAAGACGGCGCACTTCTGCTCGATGTGCGGGCCGAAGTTCTGCTCGATGCGCATCAGCCACGACGTACGGGAGTACGCGCGCGAGCACGGGCTGGACGAGGACGAGGCGCTGCGCGCGGGGCTGGCGGAGAAGGCGGCGGAGTTCGGGGAGCGCGGCGGACGCCTCTACCTGCCGCTCGCCGACCCGCCCGCCGAGCCGCCTGCCTACCCGCCCGCCGAACCGCTCGCCGGGCGCCCGCTCGCACCGTCCGACCCGGCCCGCTGACGGGGACCGCGTCCCCTCGGGTGCCCGCCGATCCGGCGGTCGCCCAGGACGCGGGCGCCCTCCGTCCGAGCGGGGGCCCGGACGGAGGGCGGAGCCGACCAGCCGACCGGGCCAGGACGGCCGGTCGGGCAGGTCACGACGGTGGGGTGGCTCAGGCCAGGACGGCCGGGTCAGGTGGTCAGGCGGGTGACGAGGGCGGGGACGGCGGCGCCGATGGGCTCGCGGATCACCTCGGCCGCCACCTCGTCGTACGGCGTCGGGTCGGCGTTGACCACGATCAGCCGCGCCCCGGACTCCGCAGCCAGCCCCGCCAGCGACGCGGCCGGCTGCACCTGCAGCGACGTGCCGATCGCGACGAACACCTCGGCCCGCTCCGCCGCCCTGATCGCCTCGGTGATCGTCGTGGGGTCGAGGTGCTCGCCGAACATGACCGTCGTGGTCTTGAGCACCCCGCCGCACTCCGCGCACGCCGGGTCGGCGTCGCCCGCGTCGATGCGGCCGAGCGCCTCGCGCAGCGTCGAACGCGCCCCGCACCCCACGCACAGCACCCCGAACATGTTGCCGTGCAGTTCGAGCAGCCTGCCCGGGTCGGAGCCCGCCTTCTGGTGCAGGCCGTCGACGTTCTGCGTGATGAGCCGGTCGAGCAGCCCCGCCTTCTCCAGCTCCACCAGCGCCAGGTGCGCGGCGTTGGGCTCGGCGGTCATGGCCGGGCTGGTGCGGCGGAACTCCCAGGAGCGGCGGCGGATGTCCGGATCGCCCAGGTAGTAGTCGATCGTGACGAGCTTCTCGTAGTCGGGATCGCGCCGCCACAGGCCCCCGGACCCGCGGTAGTCGGGAATGCCGGACTCGGTGGAGATGCCGGCGCCGGTCATCACGGTGATCATCATGAGCTCCTAGCGGCGTACGAGGGTCCAGGCGCCGTCCGCCTTGACCGATACCAGGCGAGTGCCGGCCGGCAGCACGGCCTTGCCCTGGTAGGCGCCGATCTCGTTGAAGAGTAGATCACCCCACGAGCCCGGCCGGGTGTAGCTCTGCACGATGAAGTTGGACTCGCCCGCGTGCGTGGCGCGCACGGTACGCAGCCCGCGCGTGGCCGACAGCTTGAGCACCTGGTCGCCGGTGCCGCGGACGGTGGCCGAGCACCAGCAGCGGGCCTTGGTCAGCGGCTTGAACACCGCGGTCCACGCGCCGTCGGCCTTGATCTGCAGCCCGGCGACGGCCTTGCGGCTGTCGCCGTTGTACAGGACGGTGCCCCGGTACCGGCCGATCTCGTTGACCAGCAGTTCGCCCTGCTTGCCCGCCGAGTCGATGGAGGTGACGATGAAGTTCGACTCGCCATCATGGCTGAGCTGCAGCAGTCCGGGGCTGCTGGTCGAGCTGATGCGCAGGACCTCGTCACCCTGCCCGCGGTACGTCTTGTCCGCGTGGGCCGTGCCGGGGACCAGGAGGAAGGCGGCGGCCAGGGCCAGCGCGCCGAGCAAGCGGCGGATCATGTGATTCTCCTGAATGTCACTGCTTGGTGCAGGTGAGGACGATGACGGTGCCGACCTTGACCTTGCTGCCGGCCCGGTGGGACTGCTTGGTCACGCTCCAGTTCTCCGGCAGGAGCACGAGCGTGTCGTAGGTGTCCTGGGAGCCGAGTTTGATGTCCTCGAACTCGTCCCAGCCCCGCTCGACCAGCCACTGCTTGGCCACGGCCGCGTTCTGGCCGCGGAAGTCGGGCAAGGTGACGGTCTTGGCCTGCTCGTTCTGCTGCGGCTCGTTCTGCTGCGGCTCGGGCAGGTCGGCGCCGCCGGGCTGGGCGGCCTTCGCCCGTACCGTCTTGGTCACCGTGACCTGCGGCGCGGCCGCGTCCGAGCCGGAGCCCGAGCCCGAGCCGATGGCGGCGCCGCCCATGCAGCCGGCGCCGAGCGCGGCGACGGCGATGAGCGAGACGGCGAGGCCGGACAGGCCGCGCCTGGCGGGCGGCGGAGTGGGGTGCTGCTGGTAGGTCACGGCGCTTCCTTCGGCGGGTCGGGGGGAGTGGGAGGTCAGGCGGCGAGGTCGAGATAGGTGATGTGGCCGGTCGCCGTGTACAGCCGCCGGCTCAGCGACCCGGTCCTGGTGACGACGGTGACCTGCGCGCCGGCGACGGCCAGCCACCGGGCCAGGTCGGCGAAGTAGCCGTCGCCCGAGCCGATGACCGCGCGCTCGAAGCGCAGGTCGACCCGGTCGGCGACGGCCGTCTCCGTGAGGATGCTGTCGGCGCCGTCCGGCCCCGAGCGGACCAGCAGGCGGGTGCCGCGCAGCGCGACGCCCACCGGGACCAGCGCGCGGTGGCTGACCGCGGCGATGAACTGGTCGAGCGGCCCGACGGGCACCAGCCGCCGGTAGGCGGCCATGACGCGCTCCACCTCGGGGGTGGTGGGGGAGGTCGAGGCGGTCAGGTTCTCGATGTCGAGCAGGTGGACGGTTCGTCCCTCACGCAGTGGTCGTCGCACGGGTCACTCCCTGAACGGCTGGGGAACCGGGGAACGACGGATACGCTAGCGCCCACCTGTAAGTGTGTGCAAGTGATATGAATCAGAAAATCTGTGTGTACGATTCACAGCTAGCCAGTGGAGAGCATCAGCATCAGATCGCTGGCCGACGGGCGTCGTCCCGGGTCCTTGTCCAGGGCGGCGGACAGCGGCCCGCGCAGCTCGGGCGGGATCGCCGCCAGGTCGGGGTGGTGCCCGGTCACCTGCCTGGACACCGCGTACATGGACGGGCCGTCGAAGGCGAGCCGGCCCGTGGCCGCGAAGTACATGGTCGCCGCCCAGCTGAACACGTCCGAGGACGGTCCGACCGGCTCGCCGCGCACCTGCTCGGGTGACATGAACGAGGGCGTGCCGCCGGTGACCGTGGTGAGCGCGCCGATCACCTTGGCCACGCCGAAGTCGATCACCCGCGGGCCGTCGCGGCCGAGCAGCACGTTGGCGGGCTTGAAGTCCCTGTGCACGATCCCGCAGTGATGGATGCCCGCCAGCGCGCCGGCCGTCGCGAGCGCGAGCCTGGTCAGGCTGTCCGCGCCGAGCGGCCCGTCCTGCCTGACGCGCCGGTCGAGCGACGGGCCGTCGACGTACTCGCTGACGAGGTAGCCCTGGCCGTTCTCGACGCCGACGTCCAGGACGCGGGCGGTGGCGAACGTGGGCACCAGGCGCGCGGCCCGCGCCTCCCTGACGAACGCGGCGTGGTCCTGCGCGGGCAGGCGCAGCACCTTGATCGCGACGTGCCCGCCGTCCGGGCCCCGGCCCAGGTAGACGATGCCCTGCCCGCCCTCGCCGAGCCTGCCGACCAGCGCGTACGGGCCGATCCTGCCGATGACGCTCTCCCCGGCGAACGACGGCGGAGGCGCCGCTGAAGGTGCAGGCGGGGGCGGAGGCGGCGCCGGCCGGGGCGTCGGCAGGGGCATCGGCCGGGTGGGCGCCGGCGCCCTCGTCCGGCCCGGCGGCGGGTAGACCTGGCCGCGCAGGATGACCGCGTGCACGGTCCCGCCGAACACCATGAACAGGTACAGTAGCGTGGTCGTGGTGGCCCGCCAGTCCTCCGCTGGCACATCCTTCAGCACGACGCCGGCCGCGAGGAACATCCAGACGTAGATGGCGAAGTACACCATCGCGGCGGCCGCGGTCCGCTTGCTGTTCAGCCGGACCGCCGAGTACCCGATCACGGCCGGGATGAGCGCCCCGCCGCAGCAGAGCAGGGGCAGGCCGATCCACAGCCACCAACTGGGCGGCCGGTCACGGGGAGGCATGATCAGCATCATAGGACTCCGCCCATCCCATTAAATGTGCTGAAATATCGCGTTTTTTAGCCAAAACAGATGCTTGTGAACGCCATCCACAGAATGTAACCTCGGGGCCCAAGGAACAGCATCAAGCGCCTGCCGACCTCGAAGAACTGGCATGCTGGTGACCGTGAGCGGCTCTCTCCGCCCGTACGGGAGAGCGGCGGCCTGGGCTCCCGGAGGAAGGACGATGATGCGAGACGACGTCACGGTCAACGCCGCGGACATCGCGCGGCTGGCCGACGTCGGCCGGGCGGCGGTGAGCAACTGGCGCAAGAGGTTCGATGACTTCCCGCGGCCGGTGGGCGGCACGGCCACCAGCCCGGCCTTCTCCCTCGCCGACGTCGAGGAGTGGCTGCGCAGGCACGACAGATACGTCGAGGTCGCCCCGCTCGAACGGGTCTGGCAGGCACTGCGCGCCATCACCGACGACCTGCGGCTCGGCGACGCCGTCGGCTACGCGGGCGCGCTGCTCGGCTACCTCAGGCGCGACCCCGACGGGTGGCGGCGGCTGGCCGGGCTCGGCGACGCCGCGCTCGTCCGCGAACTGCCCGTGGCCCCGCCGCCTGGGCTCGACGTCACCGCCGCCCTGATCAGGTCCATCGCCGAGGTCGGCCTGGCCGAAGGGCCGGTGGCCGCCTTCGACGGCATCTGCGACCGCTACGTCGACGTGCACTCGCGCCGCCTGCTCGCCACCCCGCGCGAGGTGGCAGAGACCATGGCCAGGGTCGGCGGCACGGCCGGCCGCGTCGTGCTCGACCCGGCCTGCGGCCTCGGCACGCTGCTGCTGGCCTCGGGCGGCGCGACCACCCTCGGCCAGGACGTCAACGGCAGCTCGGCCAGGCTCGCCGAGGTCAGGCTCGGCCTGCACGGCTACGACGCCGACATCGTCACCGGCGACTCGCTGCGCGCCGACGCCTTCCCCGGCGTGCAGGCCGACGTGGTGATCTGCAATCCGCCGTTCAACGAGCGCGGCTGGGGTTACGAGGAGCTGACCAGCGACCCGCGCTGGGAATACGGGCTGCCGCCGCGCGGCGAGTCGGAGCTGGCCTGGGCGCAACACTGCCTGGCGCACGTCAAACCGGGCGGGCTGGTGGTCATCATGATGCCCGGCGTGGCCGCGGCCCGGCGTCCCGGCCGCCGGGTGCGCGGCAACCTGCTGCGCGCGGGCGCGCTCCGCGCGATCATCACGCTCTCCGCCGGCGCCGCCCCCGCCTCCAGCGGCGCGCCCGACCTGTGGGTGCTGCGCCGTCCCGAGCCGGGCGGGCGGCCGCCGTCCGAGGTGCTCATGGTCAACGCCGGCGACGACCTGGCGCTGGCCGAGTCCGCCTGGCAGGCGTTCACCGACGAACGCGAGCTGCCCGCGGGAAGCCGCGCCGTGCGCATCATCGACCTCCTCGACGAGGAGGTCGACCTGACCACCGGCCACCGCGTGCAGGTGCAGGACCAGCCCGACGGCGCGGGATACGCGGCGCTGCGCGAGAAGACGGCGGGGCTGGCCGCCGGCCTGGCCGGGCAACCGCCCGGGCTCGCCGCGACCGGCGGCGGGCGGCGCGAGCTGCCCATGACCAACCTCGGCGAGCTGGCCCGCGCCGGCGTGGTGACCATCCTGCAGGGCCCGATCAAACTCGCCGCCGACGGCGACCTGCCCGTGCTGACCGCCAAGGACCTGCTGGTCGGACGCGAACCCACCGGGCGCACCGCCGACGCGCCCGGCCTGGTCGCCATCGAGCCCGGCGACGTGGTGGCCCCGCTGATCACCGGCAGCGGCTCGATCCCGCGCGTCATGACCGAGCCGGGCGCGGTGCTCGGCGCCCAGCTCCTGCTCATCCGCACCGACCCCGACCGGCTCGACCCGCACTTCCTGGCCGGCTGCCTGCGCGCCGCGGTCGGCTCCAGCGTCAGGCTCGGCTCCTCGATGCGGCTCGACCCGCGCCGCGCGCAGCTGCCCCGCCTGCCCGTCGAGGAACAACGCAGGTACGGCGCCGCCTTCCACCGCCTGCTGACCTTCGAGGACGCCTCCAGAGCACTCCGCCAGGCCGCCGACGACCTGGTCGCCGCTGGTATCGACGGCCTGTTTGATGGGACCCTGCAACCCGAGTAATCCTCATGGATCTTGGAGGCGCGGGTGGACCTCATCCTCGACAGGTACGAGCTCGACCCCGTCCATCTCGGCCGGGGCGGGATGGGCGAGGTCTGGGGCGCGTTCGACCACAAGCTCGGCCGGCGCGTGGCGATGAAGTTCGTGCGTTTCCCCGACGGCGTGCCCGACCAGGAGCTGGCCGCCCGCTTCACGCACGAGGCCAGGACGATGGCCCGCCTGGCACACCCCGGCATGCCCGCGATCCACGACTTCGGGGTGTACGACGACCGGTTGCGCGGACGACGCCACTACCTGGTGATGCGGTTCATCGAGGGCGCCGGGATCAACGACGTCGTCGCCGAGCACGGGCCGCTGCCCGTGGGCTGGGTCGCCTCGATCGGCGCGCAGGTGGCGGCCGTGCTGGTGGCCGCGCACGAGCAGGGCATCCTGCACCGCGACCTGAAGCCGGCCAACCTGATGCTCTGCCGCGACGGCTCCGTCATGGTCGTCGACTTCGGGCTGGCCGTGCTGCACGACCCCGACGTCACCCGGCTGACCAGGACCGGGCAGCGGCTGGGCACGGCCTCGTACATGGCGCCCGAGCAGGTGTCCGACGGCGTCTTCACGGTACGCAGCGACCTGTACGCGCTCGGATGCGTGCTCCACGAGCTGCTGACCGGGCGGTGCCTGTTCTCCGGCCCGAGCGAGTTCAGCGTGATGGAGCAGCACGTGAACCGGGTGCCGGAGCCGGTGTCGCGGCACCGGGACGACGTGCCGGCCGGGCTGGACGAGCTGGTGCTGTCCATGCTCGAGAAGCAGGCCGCCGACCGGCCGGGCAGCGCGGCCGAGGTGCACGCGCGGCTGCTGCCGTACCTGGGGGAGACCGGCGGGCTGGGGGACATGACCGCGCCTGGGCCGAGCGCGCACCGCATGTACGCCACCGCGCTCAGCCGCACCCTGCCCGCCACGTCGGTCGCGCCTGTTCCCGTAGCGCCCGTCGGCGGGCCGGAGCCGGACGGGTTCGGGCGCGGTGACCTGGAACGTGCCCGCGAGCAGGCGGCCTCGCTGGTCCGCGACTCGCGCTACCGCGACGCGGTCCGCGTGCTCGCCGCGGCCGCCGAACCCGCCGACCGGACGTTCGGCGCCGCCGACCCCGAGGTGCTCGACCTGCGCTGGCAACTCGCCGACGCGCTGTTCGACGCCGGCGACCACCACCAGGCGGCGCGGGTGTACGCATGGCTGGCCGCCAGGTACGCGGGCGACGCCGAGCGGGTCTTCAAGTGCCGCAGCCGCGAGGCCGCCTGCCACGACCACCTGGGCGACCCGGCCAGGGCGCTGGAGCTGACCCGCGCCCTGCTCACCGGCCACCCGCGGCCCGGCGACGACCGCGCGCTGGAACTGCGCCGCCAGGTGGGCGAGCTGGAACGCGACACCGGCGACACCGGCGCGGCCCGCGCGACACTGGCCGCCCTGCTCGCCGACCTCACCAGCCTGCACGGCCCGGCACACCCGGCCACCGCCAGGGTCGCCGCCCTGCTCGCCGGCCTGGCCGGCTGACCCGGCTAACCCGGCAGCGTCTCGCCGCCGATCGGGGCCAGCACCTCGCCCGTGTAGTACGACGACAGCCGGTTCGCCGCGAAGAACACGTACGAAGGGGCGATCTCGTCCGGGTCGGCGGCCCGGCCCATCGGCACCTGCTTGCCGAACTCGTCCACCTTCTCCTTCGGGAACGTGGCCGGGATCAGCGGCGTCCAGACCGGTCCAGGGGCGACGGCGTTGACCCGGATGCCGCGTTCGACCAGGTTCTGCGCCATCGAGTAGGTGAAGGCGTTGATCGCGCCCTTGGTGGCGGCGTAGTCGATGAGCGTCTTGTTGCCGCGCAGCCCGTTGATGGAGGAGGTGTTGACGATCGCCGCGCCCTCGCGCAGGTGGTTGAGCGCCGCCTTGGTCACCCGGTAGTAGCTGTGGATGTTGACCGCGAACGTGTGCTCCCACTGCTCGTCGCTCAGCTCTTCCAGGCCGCTCACCGGCGCCTGGTAGGCCACGTTGTTCACCAGCACGTCCAGGCCGCCCAGTTCCGAGACCGCCTGCTCGACCACCGAGGCGCAGTGGTCGGCGTCGGCCAGGTCGCCGGGCAGCAGCACGCAGCGCCGTCCCGCCGCCTCGACCAGTTTCTTGGTGTGCGCGGCGTCCTCGTGCTCGCTGAGGTAGGCGATGGCGACGTCCGCGCCCTCCTTGGCGAACGCCACCGACACGGCCCGCCCGATCCCCGAGTCGCCGCCCGTGACCAGCGCCCGCTTGCCGGCCAGGAGTTCCCTGCCCTGGTAGTCGCGCATCTCGTCACGCGGCTCCGGGGCCATCTGGCCGGTCTGTCCCGGGTACGGCTGGCTCTGCGGCGGCAGTTCTTCTGGCATGCCCGGCGGCCTGCCCCTGATCCGGTATGGCTAACGTCACGGCTGATCCTTTTGTCGGAGGTGATCTCTACGCTGCGGAGGCGAAAGACCGTGCCAACACGCAAGAGCAGCTTCGAGACACGCCCAACGATCATTTCCGCTGTGAACCGGATTGCCGAGACGGGCGGATAGGCTGACGGCTGCCGTGCGGTTGGGGCAGTATGAACGCCTGGGGTGGGAGGGGTATGACGACCCGTTCGCTGGTGAATGGCGCCGCCGTGGCCGCGGAGGCGGTCGGGCGCGTGCTGGGCACGCAGGCCGCCTCGCCGCTGTCGTTCTGGGTCGGGGTCGAGCCCGGCCGGGTCCTGCAGCTCGACGACGTGGTGGTGACGAGGCGCGAGGTGCCCGGCCACGGCCAGGTGCTGGTCGCCGGGGTGGTCTCCGCCGTCGAGGCCAGGCACGAGGGCGCCAGCTACGACTCCGACGTGTTCCTCATCGCCGACGGCGCGCTGCCCGCGGCCGTGGTGGAGTGCGCCGAGGTCCGGGTCACCAGGGTCGAGCCGGAGGTGTTCGTCCCGCCGCTGCCCGGCGCGGTGGTCTACCGGGCCGGCCACGAAGATCGCGACCAGGCGCTCTACTTCGACGTCATGGAACGCCGGGTGCCCATGGGCCTCGGGCGCGACGGCCAGCCGCTCTACGTCAACTTCGACTTCCTCGACGGCACCCGCGGCGCGCACGTGTCGATCTCCGGCATCTCCGGCGTGGCGACCAAGACCTCGTTCGCCACGTTCCTGCTCTACTCGATCTTCAACTCCGGCGTGCTGGCCGGAGAGGCGGCCAACACCAAGGCGCTGATCTTCTCCGTCAAGGGTGAGGACCTGCTCTTCCTCGACCGCGACAACGCCAGGCTCGACGAGGCGGCCCTGCGGGGCTACGCCAGGCTCGGCCTGCCCGCGCGGCCGTTCGGGTCGGTGCACGTGTTCGCGCCACCGCGCCCCGGCGACCCCAACGGCGTGCCGCACGTGTCGGCCCGCACCGACGGGGTCAGCTCGTTCTACTGGACGCTGGCCGAGTTCTGCCGCCAGGAGCTGCTGCGGTTCGTCTTCGCCGACGCCGACGACGAACGGGCCCAGTACTCCCTGCTCGTCGGCCAGGTCGCGGCCAGGCTGCAGACCTGGGCCGAGCCGGTGGGCGACAGCGGCGCGGTGCGCGTGCGCACCCCCGACGCCGAGTCCGGCGAGATCTGCCGCACCTTCGACGACCTGGTCACCTACCTCGGCGACCAGCTCTCCGACGAGGCCACCCGCACCGTCTGGGCCGGTTCGCAGACCCCGCTGGGCACGGTCAACGCGTTCCTGCGCCGGCTGCGCAGCGCGATCAAGCCGCTGTCGCCGATCGTCCGCGGCGACCTGCCGCCCGCCCTGGCCCATTCGATCAGCACGTCCGACGCCCAGGTGTCCGTCGTCGACCTGCACAACCTGCCCGAGCGGGCGCAGCGGTTCGTGGTCGGCGTGGTGCTGCGCGGCGAGTTCGCGCGCAAGGAGAGCACCGGCACGGCCAGGCCGCTGCTGTTCGTGGTGCTCGACGAGCTGAACAAGTACGCCCCGCGCGACGGCGACTCACCGATCAAGGAGATCCTGCTCGACGTGGCCGAGCGCGGCCGCTCGCTCGGCGTCATCCTGATCGGCGCCCAGCAGACGGCCTCCGAGGTCGAGCGGCGCATCGTGGCCAACTCGGCGGTCCGGATCGTCGGCAGGCTCGACCCGGCCGAGGCCGCGCGGGCCGAGTACGGCTGGCTGCCCACCGCGGCCAGGGAACGCGCCACGATCGCCAAGCCGGGCACCATGTTCGTGGCCCAGCCGGAGATCCCGGTCCCGCTCGCGGTGACCTTCCCGTTCCCGGCCTGGGCGACCCGGCCGTCCGAGGCCGCCACCCGGCCCAGCCGACCGGCCGCGCGCCCGCCCGCTCCCAAACCCGCGGGCGTGAACGCCACCGCCTGGTCGGTGCTGGGCAGCGGCGCCGATCCGTTCGCCGGGCTGCCCGGCGCCGATGACGACGACGACGTTCCCCCGTTCTGAAGGGCGCCGGATGAAGATCCTGCACACCGCCGACTGGCACGTCGGCAAGATACTCAAGGGCCGCTCGCGCGCCGACGAGCACCGGGCCGTGCTGCGCGAGCTGGTCCAGCTCGCCCGCGAGGAGGACGTCGACGCGGTCATCGTGGCCGGCGACCTGTTCGACACCTCCGCGCCCACCCCGGAGTCGCAGTCGCTGGTGCTGCCCACGCTGATGGCGCTGCGCGAAGACGGCCGCGACGTGGTGGTGCTGGCCGGCAACCACGACAATCCGCACCTGCTGGAGGTGTACCGGCCGGTGCTCGGCGCGCTGGGCATCCACGTGGTCGGCGCGTTCCGGCGTCCTGACCGGGGCGGCACGCTGGAGTTCACCGCCAGGTCCGGCGAGCCGGTGCGGCTGGCCGTGCTGCCGTTCCTGTCGCACCGCTACGTCGTACGCGCGGCCGAGGTGCTGGCCGGGGGCGCTGTCGACCACAACCGCGACTACGCCGGACGCGTCGCCGAGCTGATCGGCGCGCTCACCGCCGGCTTCGCCGGCGACACGGTCAACCTGGTCACCACGCACGGCACGCTGCCGAACGGCAGGTTCGGCGGCGGCGAGCGCGAGGCGCAGTCGATCTTCTCCTACTACTTCGAGGCCACCGCGTTCCCGGCCACCACGCAGTACGCCGCGCTCGGCCACCTGCACCGCCGCCAGCAGATCGCCGGCCCCTGCCCCATCTGGTACAGCGGGTCGCCGATCGCCGTCGACTTCGGCGAGGAACGCAACACGCCCGGCGCGCTGCTGATCACCGTCGAACCCGGCCGTCCAGCCGTGGTGCGCGAGGCGCCGATCCGCTCGGCCCGCGCGCTGGCCACCGTCACGGGCACGCTGGAACAGCTCGAAACGATGGCCGAGGGCCTGGAGGAGACCTGGCTGCGGGTGATCGTGGCCGAGCCGCCGCGTCCCGGGCTGGCCGAACGCGTCCGCGAGCTGCTGCCCGGCGCGCTCGACGTGGACCTCGACGAACGCTTCCGCCCGGTCCGGGCGCGGCGCGGGCAGCGGCAGGTCGCCGTACGCACCCCGCGCGACCTGTTCCGCGACTACCTGGCCGCGGAGAACCGCCACGACGACCAGGTCGCCGCCCTGTTCGACCGGCTCTACGACGAGGTGGCCCGCTGATGCGCCCGCTCCGTCTCCACCTCGACAACTTCGGCAGCTTCCGCGAGCCCGTCACGGTCGACTTCGCCGGCGTCGACTACTTCGCGCTGGTCGGCCCCACCGGCGCGGGCAAGAGCACGATCATCGACGCCATCTGCTTCGCCCTCTACGGCACCGCGCCGCGCTGGGGCAAGGAGAACGTCATCGCCCACGCCCTGGCGCCGTCCGCCACCGCGGGCAAGGTGGCGCTGATCTTCGAGACGTCCGGACGCCGCCACGTGGTGATCCGCGCGCTCAAGCGCACCGCCAGGGGCCGGGTGATGACCAGCGAGGCCCGCATCGACGAGCTCAACCCCGCCGTGCCCGAGACCGCCGAGCTGGCCGACCTCATGGACGCCGTGCTCCGCCCGGTCGCCGAGGGCCCCGAGGCCGTCACCGACGAGGTGCAGCGCATCACCGGCCTGGAATACCGCTTCTTCACCCAGTGCGTGGTGCTGCCGCAGGGCCAGTTCGCCGAGTTCCTGCACGCGCCCAGGAACAAGCGCCAGGGCCTGCTGGTCCAGCTGCTCGACGCGGGCGTCTACGACGAGATCAGGCAGCGGGCCGAGCGCGAGGAGAGCGTCGCCAAGCAGGTGACCGTGCTGGCCCGCGACCGGTTCGGGCAGCTCGCCGACGCCGACGAGGCCGCGGAACGGGCCGCCCGTGACCGGCTGGAGTCGCTCCGCGCGTTCGCCGCCCAGGTCAAGGCCGAGCTGGACGAACTGCGCGGCCACGACGAGAACGTCCGGGCGCTCGAAACGTCCAGGCAGGCGAGCGCCGACCGGCTCAAGCCGCTGACCAGGCTCGCGATGCCCGCCGAAGTGCCCGGCCTGGCCGAGACCGCGCGCGAGGCGGACGAGCGCGCCGCCCGCGCCGAGTCCGAGGCGTCGCGCCTGGAGGACGACGAGCAGCAGGCCCGCGACGAGCTGGCCGGGCTCGGCGACAAGGCCGCGCTCACCCGCGACCTGACCCTGTTCGACACCCACGAGCGCCTGCGCGGCACGCTCGCCGCCTCACGCGACCTGCTCGCCAGGCTCACCGCGCAGGCCGCCGAACTGGACGGCGAGACCAGGCAGGCCGGGCAGGCGCTGGAGTCGGCGGAACGGGAACGCGACCGGGTCCGCGACGCGCACGCGGGCGCCCGGCTCGCCCAGCGGCTGTCCGTCGGCGAACCCTGCCCGACCTGCCTGCGTACCGTCACCGAGCTGCCGCACCACCGGCCGCCCGCCGCGCTGGAGGCCGCCGACCGCGCCGTCCAGACCGCCAGGGCGCACGCCGAACGCACCAGAACCGCCCACGACGAGGTCAGGGCCCGCGTCGCCGTCGGGCACCAGAAGATCGAGGACATGGAGCGGCAGCTCGCCGACATGTCACCGCCCGCCGACCGCGACGCCGTGGTCGCCGCGCTCGGCCGGATCGAACGCGCGGAAGACGACCTGGACCAGGTCGCCAGGGCGCTGAAGACGGCACGCGGCCGCCTGCGCACCGCCCAGCGGGAGGTCGAGGAGGCGCGGGCGAAGGCGGAACGGGCCTGGCACGAGCTGGCCGCCGCCCGCGACACCGTGGTGGCCCTGGGCGCGCCGCCACTCGACCGCGACGACCTGCACCGGGCCTGGACCGACCTGCTCGGCTGGCGCGGCGCCACGCTCGACCGGGAGAAGGCCGCGCTCGCCGCCCAGGACAGGGACCTGGCCGCGCTGTGCGAACGGCGCGACGCCGAACGCGCCCGCCTGCTGCGCCGCCTCGCCGACCAGCAGGTCACGGTCACGTCCCCGGCCCCCGAGGCCATCGCGGAAGCCGTCGGACGTGCCGTCGCGCACGCCGAGGCCCGCCTGGCCAAGGTCGTCGACAACCGCGCCACGGCCGAGCAGCTCAGCGCCGAGATCGCCGAGAGCGAGCAACGCGGGAACGTCGCCCACGAGCTGGCCCAGCTCCTGCGGGCCAACAAGTTCGAGCAGTGGCTGTGCGCGGAGGCCATGGACACGTTCGTGGCCACCGCGTCGGAGACCCTGCTCGACCTGTCGGGCGGCCAGTACGAGCTGGCGCTCAACGACACCGGCGAGATCGAGGTCATCGACTACGCCGAGGCCGGCCTGCGGCGCAACGTACGCACGCTGTCGGGCGGCGAGACGTTCCAAGCGGCGCTGGCCCTGGCGTTGGCCCTGTCGAGCCAGGTGGGCGGGCTGCCGACCACCGGCAGCCTCGACTCGATCTTCCTGGACGAAGGCTTCGGCACCCTCGACCCGGCCGCGCTCGACACGGTCGCGGCCACGCTCGAACGCCTGGCCACCGGGCACGACCGGATGGTCGGCGTGGTGACACACGTGCCGGCGCTGGCGGACCGGGTGCCGGTACGCTTCGAGATCACCCGCGACGCCGCCGGCTCCCACCTGCGCAGAGCCGCCCCATGACCGTCCACCCTCGACCCTCGACCCTCGATTTGAGGCGGGCACCATGACGACCGGATTCACCGTCGACCCCTGGGATCCCGGCTACGGGGCGGCCATCGACGACGAGGCGCTCACCGAGCTGGAGTCCAGCAGCGCCCAGCTCGACCTGGACATCGAGGTCCCCGCCGCCACCTGGGCGCCCATCACCCCGGGTCCCGGCGCGGAACGCCCCGGCGTGGTGCTGATCGCCGACGGCGTGCGCAGGATCGACGCCCGCGTCTGGATGAACGACCCCGACGGCGGCATGCCCTCGCCCGGCATCGCCGCCTCGTACGCCGCGGGCATCGTCCGGTGCGTGCCCGGCGAGTCGGCGACGCTGGCCGCCAGCGAGATCCACCGTTCGGTGTTCAGCGCCTCGGCGCACGCGACCGACATCGCCACCAGCGCGGCCACCTACCGCGCCCACCGCGCCGCCGACGCCAGCGCCGAGGAACTGTCGCTGGCGCTGCAGCGCCGCGTCACCCAGCTGGAGGTGGACCTGGCGCTGCGCTACCGCGACGAGACGGGCGAGGACGACCTGCTGCTCGTCGACGGCCCGCTGCGCGGCCGCAGCCACCTGCCGCGCACGGTCGGCTACATCAAGACCCACCAGACCGCCTACCTGCCGCCCGCGCAGGCGGCCGTCGTGTCCAAGCTGGGGGCCGGGCAGCGCACGCCGATCTTCCTGGTCGGCACGAGCTGGCGCCGCCACGCCTGGTACGTCCGCCTCCCGGTCCGCTCGACCGCGCCGTGGGCCGGGATCGTCCGCTGCGAGGCAGACCCCGAGCTGTTCTCCGACGAGGTGATCGCGCTGGCCGACGCGGTGACGCTGGTGCTGCCGTCCCTGGCCGGGGTCGACTACAAGGACCCGCGCGCACCGCAGAACCTGGTGCCGATCGGCGGCCTGGAGCGCCTGCTCCGCCACCGGCTCGGCGCGTCCAGGCTGCTGTATCGCTCGCTGCGCGTCGCCGCCGCGCGCCAGGCGGTGCCCGTCTGAATCCATGCCCGTCCGTTCACTTCGCGGGGGTCGTGGCGCGCGCGGCGCTATCGTGCGGGTGACGGCTCGGCGACCTCGGCGAGGGAGCTGGTGACCATGCGCGTCGTGGTGCTGCGGCACATCGAGGACGAAGAGGGCCTGCGCGTCCTGGACGCCCGGCTGACCGACGACGGAGACCTGCGCATCGAGGGACACGACCTCGGCCCCCGGGTGGAGGAGTTCTTCGGCGCCGGGATGACCGAGTACGAATGGGTGCACATCGTCCGCGCTCGTGACTTCCCGCGACTGGTGTCGACCCTCGGCGGCCAGGCCGGGGAGAACGTCCTGGACGTGCTGGAACGCACCTGCTCCGGCGAGAACGCGACCAGGATCGCGGGCCTGCTCGGCACCGGCAAGCCGGTCCCCGCGGAGTTCTGGAGCCGCGTCGGCGACTGACCGCGTCCCGATCTTGTCGGACCTGATCTCTACTGTGCGCCTGAACGCACCGCCGATTTCAGGAGCAGCACGTTGAGAGCCTGGGACACGATCCGCGAACACATCGAGGCCGACGACGCCGACGGGCTCATCGACCGGCTCGTCGAGCTGGACGCGGCGGAGCGCAAGCAGGTGGCCGCCGAACTCCCCGCCCTCATCCCCGTCCTGCAGGCGCGCACCACGGCCAAGCAGGAGGAACGCCGGGCGGCCGCCGGCCATCACTGCGACGACGACCCGCCGCGCGAGCCCTGGGAGGGCTGGACAGAACGCGTCCGGCTGGCCGGTGCGGGAACACTCAGCGCGGTCACCGCCGTGGCCTCCTGGGTGACCCGCCGCGACCTCCTGACCTGGCCGGAGTGGAGCCCGCGCGGCTACTACGGCGACCCGGAGCCGATGATCCGGCTGATCGGCCACCGCCCCGCCACCTGGCAGGCCGACCTCGCCGGCCGCCTCGCCGCCAAGATCCGCAACCCGCGCGACACCGGGCTCCCGCTCGCGCTCGCCCTGCTCCGCCACACGGGCGCCGAGCCACCGGCCCACGACCCGCTGGTGGCGGCCTGGGCCGCGGCCGAGTCAGGCCCGCGCACCGACCCGCTCTTCGACAAGCTGTACCCCAGGCTCTTCGAAGCGGAGGGCGTCGGCCGCGTCCTGCGCCGGGAACGCGCCAAGCCGCTCACCCCCTGGCTCAAGGCCCTGCGCGCCCGCGGCGACCGCGAGACCCTGCTCGACGGCTGCCTGCGCCGCTTCCTCCGCGGCGGCACCGCCGACGACCTGCGCTTCTTCGCCCGCCTCCACGAACTACTCGAACCGACCCCCGCCGAGATCGACGCCCGCCGCCGCGACTACCTGCGCATCCTCCCCACGGCCCCGGGCCCGATCGCCGAACTCGCCATGACCCACCTGCGCCGCCTGGACACCCACACCCCCGACGAGGTCGCCGAGGCCCTGGACTCGCTGCTGTTCAGGAGCGAGCCCAAACTCGCCCAGGGCGGCCTGGCCTGGTTCGCCCACGCGATGCGCGTCATGCCGGGCTGCGCGGACTCGCTGGCCCCCGCCCTGGCCCGGGCCTTCGACCACGAGTCGTACGCGGTTCAGGGGCGGGCGGCTCAGCTCGCACTCAAGAACCGCGCCCGATTCGGCCCGGCGGCCCTCGACGCGATCACCCAAGCGATCCCCGCACTACCCCCGGCCCTCGGCGCCCGCCTCACCCCGGCCCTGACCGAGCCCCGACCTCCAGCACTTCACGGACGACGATGACCCCGACGTCACCCCGTACCCGAGCCGGTACTCCACTCCTGGCCGGACGTAGCGATCGGCGTCCTCGTACCAGAACTCCACCACGGCGGGCACCTCGTCGTCCCCTGGATGCAACGTGACCCGCTCCACGGCGTCGATCTCGACGCCCCGCAGATGCGGCCGATCGTCGTCGAGCGTGCCGATGCGCACCAACAGCGACCTGACCGGCAACGCCATGGGCTGCCGCAGGCCGGGAAGCCGCAGTGTCACCTTCGCCCGCACGCTCATCCGACGATCCCGATCCGCCTGACCAACCCCGGGAACCCGGCCCGCAAAAAGTAGGCGCGCCCCTCTCCCGCCACCGAGATCGCCTCCGCCCACCACAGCGGGACGGCGCCCGCCACGTTGCCCGACGCGGCCATATCAGGCCCGGCAGAACACCATCGGGTCCCGGTGACCGGCGGGGTCTCCAGGTGCGTCATCGGATCCAGGTAGGCGGAAAGAACCACTTCCTGGTACGGCGTACACGAGATGTGCCCCGCGACCAGGCACTGCACCCTGAACCGCCCTACCCAGACCGTCTCATGCCCTTCTGACTCCCCAGCAGCCCGGTATACGTCAGAGGCATCTCAGGACCGGTGGGCGATCCTTCCGGAGCCTCTCCACCGGCATGTACGCGTGCCCGCCGTCGGGACAGGCGCTGATGATGAGCGGTATGGCCGCACGCGGACCGCCTCGGGTGGACGAGCCGGCGGCCAGGGCCACGGCCACCCCCGGCGACGATCACCAGCAACGTCGCCGCGACCAGCAACGGGATGTCAGGCAGGAATACGGGTGAGCAGGGACTCGCGTTCGACCAGCCGTCATCCTCGGCATGGCATCTTCAGGGATGCCAGGTGGAGATATGTGAGGTCAACCCGCGATGGCGGCGCGGCGGAACAGGTCTGCAGGCATATCCTCGTCCAGCTTCCACGTGATCGCCATCGGACGCTCGCCGATGTGTTCCACGTAGCGGGCAGTGCCGTGAAATACGAATGGCTCAGGATGCCCGTTGTCGTTTTCCTTGCGCTCCCTGGTGAATAGCAGGATATGGCTACCTTCGCGCTCGTGGTTCTGGTAACGCTGCCCCGTAACGGTCTGAGAGCCCGTACGGTTCTGGGACTCCCAGTGGAACAGGTCGGGGGTGAGTGCGTAGTCCCGATACATGGTCTGGGGGGAGAACTCTTTTTCGTTCTTGTGCAAGGTGACGAAGAGCGCATCGCATCGGGTTGTGGGGCTCCACGCGACTCCTTCACGCATAGTCGACGGAACTGAGCCGCCAAGGCCAGCCCAACCAAGCGCCGCTAGAACTTCGTCAGACGAATAGTGGCCATTGATGGCCAGCGGCACGTGGGCGAGGGACGCAGGTAGGGGCTTGGTGACGTGCCGAGGGCGTTCCACGCCGTACTCAACGACCTGCCGGATTTCCTCACGCAGGAGGTGTTCGGCACGGAGTTGATCGAGCGCCTCGTCGTAGGAGGAGAATGAACCACCATCGCGCCAGAAGGAAAAGAACAGCATGCGCGCGAAAGCCTGGTCGATGGGAGAGCAATCGTCGTAGCGAGGTCCATCAACCCGCAGGAGGTTCATGTAAGCATTGGCTCTGCGACGGTCGTCCACGTGAAGCAGGGCACGGATGCGGCGACCAAGTACGTCTTCCACGGGTGAAATAGAACTATCGATCATGCCTGATCGGCGAAGGAGGCTGGTCCAGTAACGGCGGTTTCGATAGACATCGTCGATATCCCGTCCACTTGCCTCGAGGTAGCCCGCCAGCGATGTTTCAGCGTACGAACGAATCTCCTGTGACAGTGTGGTGATGGTAGCACTGAGGTGGATCTTGAGCTCGGCGAGCAAACGATCCTTGGTAACCCGGTCCAGGACGATCTGGGAACCCGGCGGTAGCAAGGGAAAATCGTTCTTCACTTGAGCATCGAGGCGTCCTCGGGCAAAGCCTGTCAGTGCCTGGAAGCGATTTCCGAAGCGGTACTCCTTGCGATGTTGGCCGACGAAGTCCAGAACCGTCAGCACATCCTTCTCCGGCGTACGCCGGAGACCCCGGCCCAACTGTTGTAGGAAGACGGTGGCGCTCTCGGTGGGGCGGAGCAGGAGCAGGGTATTGACGTCCGGTACGTCCAGACCTTCGTTGAAGAGATCCACGGCGAACAGGAAAGCGGCGTGGCCGTCTCGAAGTTCCTTGAGCGCGGCCCTACGCGAGGCGTCATCCGTGGAGCCGTCCACCGCCAGCGAGCGCAGCCCCGCGGCCGTGAAGAAATCGGCCATGAAGTGAGCGTGCCGAACCGACACGCAGAAGCCCAGGCCTCGTACCTCGGCTAGATCGGCGACCTTGTCACGCAGAGCGTTGAACACCAGGCGAGCGCGGGCAGTGTCACCGGTGAGAATGTTGTCCAGCGAGGAGATGTCGTAGGAGCCCCGAGACCAGGCCACGGTGCTGAGGTCGGTTTCGTCATTGATGCCGAAGTAGTGAAACGGGCACAGGAGATCGGCATCAAGCGCATCCCATAAACGCAGCTCCGAGGCGATGCGCCGGTCGAAAAATTCGTCCTGGACCCACGTGCCGTCGGCACGCTCCGGCGTGGCCGTGAGTCCGAGCAGTTCCTTCGGCTGAAGGTGGTTGATGATCTGCCGGTAGGTGGGGGCCGCCGCGTGATGGAACTCGTCAATGACCACAACATCGAAGTGGCTCGGGTCGAAGCTCTCGATAGTTCTGCTGAGCGACTGGACCGACGCGAACACATGGCGCCAGTGGCGCGCGCGTTCGTCACCCACGTGTAGCTCGCCGAAGTCAGGGACGGCCAGCACTTGCCGATACGTTCGCAGTGCCTGCGCCAGAATCTCCCTCCTGTGTGCGACGAAGAGCAAGCTCGGCTGGCGGCCAAGACGCCGCTGCAGATTGCGATAGTCGAATACGGCCACCACGGTCTTGCCTGTCCCGGTGGCAGCCACGAGCAGGTTGCGATGCCGATCGTGGACTGTTCTCTCAACATCCAGGTCCTCGAGCATCTCCCGCTGATGCGGGAAGGGATGCGGAACCAGAGCAGGTATATCGAAGAGACGCTCACCGGCCTTCGACCGAGAGAGCGCCTCGTCAAGGCGGCTCCCATCCGCGTCAGGGTCGTACAACTCGAACTGGGGACGATTCCAATAGGAGTCGAAGGTGCCCTCGAATTTGTCCAGCAGCCTTGGCGTAGTCACCGATGACAGGCGGACGTTCCACTCCAGCCCATCCAACAGCGCAGCGCGCGAAAGATTGGAGCTGCCCACATAAGCGGTGTCGAAGCCAGTGCGGCGGCGCAGGAGCCAAGCTTTGGCGTGCAAGCGGGTGGAATTCTGTTCGTAGCTGATGCGGACTTCCGCGCCAAAGTCGCGTACCAGCCGGTCCAATGCACGCCGTTCCGTGGCGCCCATGTAAGTGGTGGTGATCACACGCACCGGGACGTTGCGGAGACGCAAGTCAGCGAGTTGACGTTCGAGGATGCGTAGGCCCGACCATTTGACGAATGCACACAACAGGTCCACCTGATCGGCACTGGCCAATTCGGCCGCCAGCTCATGGGCCAGGTTGGGATCTTCGCGGGCATTGGTGAGCAACGCGGCTTCGGACAAGGACGTCAGTGGTCTCACCGGTGAAGTGACACCTGGCAGATCTTTGACTGCCGACAACAGTCTTGCCGGGCCGTCCGAGACGACCTCGATTTCGTTAGGGAGATGGCTCAAGAGCAGATTAACCAGTTTCACCTGCTCTTCGGGGCTCTTGAGCGTGGCAAGGGCCCGAGTGGCTGCCTCCCCAAGGAAACGGCCAAGGAGGTGGGCGGCCTCTTCCTTGTCGACCTCGGCGATCTCCACGAGGTGACCGGCCTGGTGCCATTTGCTTGTGCGCTGCTCAAGTTGGCGGGTGAGCAGGGAGTCGTACAGACCCAGAACTGGAACATCATCCACTGGTAGGAGCCTCCTCCTGGCCATGTCGAGCAGGAGGCAACCTCCTTGACGGTGATCATCGTAGTGGCCTGCGAAGTGCCGCACCAGCGGGTGGCCTTGCCGCAGGGGGCAGGAGAGGGGGCATCCGTCGCCCGGTGAAGAGCTCGGTCGCTGGATCGCCGAAACGTGCCTCCCACTGCTGACGTGCCCGTGCCGGCCCCTTTTTGGCGTGTAATTAAGTGACAAACGCCCGTCCCTGCGCGGATCGCGGCCACAATGCGCTCAAAGCTGGGCAAGTCATGCGGGCTTGGAATTATGGACTTGAGGCCGCGCTCATTCCTGCCTGGCATGGGCAGGAATTGATAAATCGCAAGCACCTTGACGGAGGTTCGGGTGCGCCTCATGATTTGCGGGTGACTGTCTTATCCGGTAGCGCGCGGAGTGGTGTGGGTCCGTGGATCGGTGCGGGGCTGCTGGTGGTCGTTGTGCTCGCGGGCTGCGGTAGCGAGGTGGCGAGGAGTGCCTCCCCGACGGCGGTTCCGACCGGGCCGCCAGTGACACCGTTCGCCGGGTCTCCCGCAGAGGCGATGGCGCTGCGGTTCGAGGAAGACGTCACTGTGCGCGTCGAGAAGATCGAGCGTGTGGATGATGGTGAGCCGCCCGTCGGCATCTCCGTGAACGGTGATAGAGCGGTCGTCATTGACACAGGTGGCTACGACGAGGAGCGGACGAAGGGGGTCGTGCGGCTGGGGGAGCACGGTCAGAGCAACCACATGGGGGTGATCGCCTCCGATTTGACCACGAGCTACCACCGCACGGACATTTCGGAGGAGCAGCGTGCACTGGTCGATGAGGATCTGTCGGACCGCACTACGCAGACCATCACGATCGCTGGAGGGGTCGGCGAGTCCGATGAGTATGTCAGGCGGGCGACCCGAGGGGATCTGCCTGCAGGGAAGTCCTGGTATCGGGATGAGCGTGATTACGGCTGTGGGCTGAAGTCGGAGCTGGGGACGTTCACGATCGGCGAGATGGTTCAGGTGGATGTGCTGGAGAAGATGGCGGGCTCGGCGCCGGTCCGCGGGGAGGTGCTCGATGGTGTGGACACCACCCTGTACGCGGGCAGTTCGTCGATCAGCGAGCTCGGGTCGACGAGCTCGTTCACCGATGCCGCCCAGATGGACATCCTGGAGATGCAGGGGACGGAGGTCGTCGTTTCCTGGCAGTTGTGGGTGGGGCCTGATCAGCTTCCGCGCCGGATCCGGATCACCACGCCGATTCCGCCGAGCTTCGAGAGTGACAAGCCGACTACTGCTGTGACCGAGGTGAGTTTCAGCGGGTGGGGGGCTGCGGTGACCATCAGCCCACCTCCTGGGGATCAGGTGCATGTCATGACGGGAGGCGATCGGGGCTGCATTGAGATGGGGGAGTGAAACGGCAGGATGCGATCGGAGGGCGGCTCTGGGCTGGGCAGGGTCGCCTTTGGGCTGTTGACAGGTCCCGTTCCGGCGCCCTGTCCTCCGTGTTCGCGTGACTTGGTCGGTCGCTGGTCGCCGCATGCCGGCGGTCGTCCTTCTCGGTGGTTGAGGACGCGAGGATTGCGTTGCTGACGGCGACTCCGGTGGACGGGTGGTCAGATGGGTGGTGGGTCGAAGTCGAGGTCGAGCCGGCCGCCTCCGCTGATCGTGAGCACGTCGGGATGGTCGTTCCCCAGGCTCCTGAGCAGGCTGCGCTGCGTGTCGTCGAGCAGCTGCGCGGCCTCCTGCGTCGCCCCGGTGGCGCGTAGGTCCTGGCTGAGGTTGGCGGCGCAGGCCAGGGCGAGGTAGTGGCCGGGGTCGAAGTAGGTCTGGATGCGCTGGTAGTTGGCCTCGCCCACCTGCCTGGCCCGCTCGTACTCGCCCAGCGCGGCCAGGTCGTTCTGCAGGTTGATGGCGCAGGAGATGGTGTAGTCGTGATCGCGGCTGACCGAGGCGGCCAGGGCGCTGTAGGTGCGCTCGTTGATCTCGTACGCCTTGTCAGGGCGGCCGAGCAGGCGTTCGAGCAGGGCGCGGTTGATCTCGGCGGCCAGCGTGAACGGGTGATCGGGGCCGAGCACCCGGGGGTAGTGCTTGAGCGCCCGGTTCAGCATCTCCCTGGCGCCTTCGAGGTCGCCACGGGCGCGCAAGACGTTGGACAGGCCGATGGCCGCGGCCATCGTGTCGTCGTGGTCGTCGCCGAACAGCGCATTCAGGCGCTCGTAGGTGTCCTTCATGTGGGCCAGCGCCTCGTCCGGAAGGCCGTTACGGCGCAGCGCGATCGCGTAGTCCTTGGCGGCCAGCAGGGTGGCGGGATGGTCGGCGCCCAGGGTGGACGCGCCGTAATCGTAGGCCTCTTGGCCGAGGTCTGCGGCGACGGCTACGTTACCGTCCAGGCGTGCCTCGCGGCTCAGGTGGCTCCAGGTGGTGAGCAGCAGCCGGCTGTCGACCCCGGGGCTGGCGCTCATCTCACCCCAGACCTCTCGGTGCATGCTCTGCGCGGTGCCGTACTGGCTGGTCAGCGCGTGGTCGAGGGCGAGGCTGTGACGGGCGCGCAGGGTTCGCAGGTCGGATCTCCCGTACATCTGCTCGTGCAGCTCGTACGCCTCCTCGTCGTGGAACCTGGCGCGCAGAAACTCACCGCGCCCGCGCAGCGTGGCGCCGTGGCCGTTCGTCGCCCAGAGAGTCAGGTCGTGGTTCGGGCCGAGCGATTCGCGCATCATCTTCAGGGTGGCGGGTTCGAGTTCGTAAGCGTCGCGGTAGCGGGACAGAGCCCGGTAGACGTTGCAGAGGTGGGTGCGGGCGGCCAGCACGTCCTGGCTCTGCGGGCCGCTGTCCTCGGTCCAGGTCTCGATGTACTGCTTGAGCTGTTTCTGGGCTGGGTGGTAGATACCGCGTACGTACAGGAAGCGGGTGATGTCGAGGGCGAACTCGCGTACTTTCGGGTTGTTGCAGAAGGCGATGCCCGTGGGTTCCACGTGGGCGATGAGTTCCTCGAACCTCGACCATGTGCTCGGCTCGTCAGGCAGGTCCGGGGCGCTGCCGGCCAGCAGCAGGTGCACCTCGTGGCGCAGCTCAGCGCGGTCCTTCTCAGGCAGTTCATCGCGCAGCAGCGCCTGGTTGAGCCGGTGCATCTGGAGCGTGCGGCCGATCGGGTCGAACTTGACCAGCGACAGGCGTTCCATCAGGCCCAGAACCTTGGCCAGCACGATCGGGTCCGACAGGATGGGGGCCAGTCGCTCGCTGACGATCTGGTTGCCGCGCCGGAACACGTCGCGGGGGATGGGTTCAGGGCCGAAGAACGCGCAGGTGCGCAGCAACTCGCAGGCCTCAGGCAGGGTGTCTTCGAGTGTGGCGACCGACAGCCGCCACGTCGCCGTCATGCTCTGTGGATAGGACGGCGGCTTCTGCAGGTTGAGCAGCCGGTTGGTCTGCTCGTCGAGCAGCTGGACGTACTCCTCAACTGTCATCAGCGTGCGCCCGATCAGGGCGGCGGCCTGGTCCAGCGCGAGCGGGAGGTCGCCGAGCCGGTCGGCCAGCAGGTCGACCTCGGCCTCGGACATGGCATTTTTGACCCGTTTGCGAAGGAACGCAATGCTCTCCTCGCGTTCGAAGACGTCTACCCGGATGGTCGCCTCGTGATCCCTCCAGTGCGAGTTGCGCGAGGTGATGATCACATGGCCAGGGCCGCGCGGAATGAATTCCTCGATGTAGTCAGGCTCCTCCGCGTTGTCGAAGACCAGCAGCCAGGTCTGGAACGGGCTGCCACTCTGCAGTGCCTGCAGGACGCCCTGCGCCGCCTGTGCGGTACCGGTATTGCCCACCGGCGGCAGGCCGAGCTGCGACGCCATCGAGGCCAGCGTGGCGGGCACCAGGATCGGCTGGTTGGCGGGGATCCACCAGACGGCCTCGTAGTGGCGGCGGTACTGCCAGGCGTACTCGATGGCCAACTGGGTCTTCCCCACGCCGCCGAGGCCCTGCAGGGCTTGGGGTTGCGCCACCACCGCAGTCACCGTGTTGAGGCTCTTCTTGAGTGCATTGAGCAGGTTGGTACGGCCGGTGAAGTATGGATTGCGTCGCGGGACGTTGTCCCACACCTTGGGTTCGTCGGCCGGCCTGGAATGCGACTTGTCTGCCATGTCGATCCTCCGCTCGGTCACCGAAGGCGGGATGTAGGCGCGCCCCAATCCTAGATTGTGATTAGTCGGGTGGTCAGATGTGAGCGATTGAGTCTGTTGTCCGGATGGGGGTGAAACGGCTGATATGTTCCCGGGTTCGGATTCGGCCTTGACTTGTGGCAGCCGGAAACGTTCGCCCGGTCGGGTATGAACGCACGGGATTAGGCGGACGGTGCGGCATGGCCTTTCGACAAATGCGGAGGCGTTGGTGAGTAGCCAAGAATCCGAGATCATTTTCGGTTGTCGGCCGAACTTGCTGGTGAGTCGGTTGTCTGCCAGCCTGCGGTTCTACTCGGGCGGGCTGGGGTTTCGGGTCGGGTGGTGCTGGTCTGATCGTCAGGCCCGGTTCCTGCGAGATGACGAGTTCGGCGAGCCGGGGGAGCCCGGAACGGCTCTTGTCGGGCGGGATCGCGCTCAGATCATCCTGACTCAGACTGGGGGTGTCCATGGCACCTGGCTGCACCTCGATGTTCACACGCCCATGCAGGTGGACGGGCTGTTTCGGGAGTGGCGTGAGCGGGGCGTGAACATCTCGGACCCTCCGGCCGTACGTCCGTGGGGGATGTATGAGATGCGACTTCACGATCCGGACGGACATGTTCTTCGGGTCAGTTCGCCGCCTGAAAGTACTACGTCGGAGCGGGTGGGCGAACGTTAGTGGTCAACGCGCCGTGCTGGGCTCGCAGCGGTTGTCGTCGGGTTGGGTCAACGATGGCCCCGTTCACGCGTCGTCGACAAGGGTCGCTGTTCGGCGCCTGATCTGCCCAGGGCCTGTCCTGATCGCTCGTTTTCCTCGGGTTGGACTGCTTCTGCTCCCATGATGGCGGCTGCGGGCCGGGGGAAGCGCGAGGGGGCCGGCAGGCCACCCTCGCTTCGGGGAGGAGCCCCGGAATCAGATGGTGCCCGAGCTCCATTGCGCGTAGCGCGTCTCCGGGCGAGGGCCGCGCCTTGCGAGGGGTGGAGCCTCTTGCCGGGGCGAAGCCCCCAGGAGCGCAGTCTGAGTTCCGAAGGGCGCGAAGCGGTCTGATTGGCGATGCCTGTGTCCTTTGGGGTGAAGGGGTGGAATCGCTGCGGAGGGGCTGAGCTGCTGAACCTGGGCCCTTCTGAACGGGCGGTAATTCTTTGGTGGGAACCCTGATGTCTGATCTTGAGGCCCGGTATCGTTACTGACCGTGCTCGCGGGAATCCGCCGCGTTGCTCCAACCCCCCACTTTTTCGGAGTGTCGCATGTCGTCGTCCGCTTCGCTCTCCAACACCCGTCACCGCCGGCTTCCCACGGTTCACCTGCTCAAGGTGTCGCTCAAAGACTTTCGGCCCGGGGTCTGGCGGCGGTTGTGTGTGCCGTCCGGGATCACGTTGGGGGAACTGGACGGCATTCTGCAGGTCGCCTTCGAATGGACGGGGGATCATCTGCACAAGTTCGATATCGGGAATCTGACGTTCGGGCCCGAGCCGTTGTGGATGACGCTTCCCGTTCAGCTGGGGCCGGGGGTGCACAACGAGGATCTCGCCATTCTCGGGCAGGTGATGCCGAGGCCGGGCGACATCATGGATTACACCTATGACCTGGGGGACGAATGGCGGCACCGGATCGAGGTCGAAGCGGTGTCACCGGTCGAGTCGGACGTGTTGTATCCGGTCTGTCTCGGGGGTAAAGGCGTCGCGCCGGAGGAGGACTCGGCCGAATACACGCCGGGCAGTTTCGGCGAGGGTGACCGGGAGGCGCTCAACGTGCGGCTTCAGGAAGGGCGTGCTGTTACCGGGCGTGAATTGGCGGCGGGGGTGGAGAGACAGGTCGATCCTGTTTTCACGGGGATTTTTCTCGGGCTCGGGCTGGTGGCGGATCGGAAGCTGGCGGTGCCGTACGAGGAGGTGTCCGTCGAGCGGTTGGCGGCTGAGGCGGTGGAGTCGCCGTTGATGCGGCGGGCGGTGGCGTTGGCTCGGTGGGTGGGTGGCGAGGATGAGATCGGCGACGACGGCGAAGATGACGGCGATGGCGCCGACGATGTCAATGACGTCGACGAGCGGCTTGAGAGCGTGCACGGGTATGGGGTGACGACCAGCCGGGTGCTCAAGCCCGCTGAGGCGGTGCAGGCCGTTGCCGAGCTGGGGCTGAATGAGTTGGTGCTGCCCGAGCTCGACATTTCCGCCGCGTTCGGCGACTGGGCCGAGTGGCGCAGGGAGCGGCGCGCGGACGAGACCGAGAGCGCGAAACGGCCGCGTAGCGCCAAGGACCTGCCCGAGTTGCACGGGATCTGGTCCGCCGCCGTCGACGCGGGGCTCATCGAGGTGCGTGGTGGGCGGGCGGCGACGGGTGCGGGGATGTTGGCGTGGTTGGACGGGTCCGCTGAGCAGCAGGTCGAATTGTGGTCACGACTGCTCGGCGGATTGTTGCGTGCCCGGGTGGAATCGGCTCCCGTCGGGCGTGGGCACTTCGGGCGTGCCGTCCCGGTGGACGACGTGCTTCCGATGACCGCGGAGGTCATGTACGGGTTGCCGCGCGAGAGCGGGGTGCCGTCGTTGTTGCCGGCGTTGGCCATCGCGGCGGTGACCGGGCATCACGACCCGTTCGGGGTGTATGAGGGTTTTGGGCCGGAGCTGTTCGAGGCTGTGCATAACGCTATGAGTGATTGGACGTTGGCCGGGGTGGTGGCCAGGACGGAGCCTCTCGAGAGTGCTGACGGTGACGTCGACGTCGTGGATTCCGTGGTGGATGAGCTGGACAAGCGGCCGAACCAGGCGGTGCTCGATGCGGTGCGGGCGAGTGCGCCGGTGCGGGTGACGGCGCTCGGGGCGTACGGTGTCCACAGGTTGTTCACGGCGCATGGGTGGAAGACTCCGCCGACGCAGGCCCCGTCGGCCCAGAACCCGTCGACGCAGACGCCGTCTGGTGAATGAGCGAAGGTCTCGATGGAACGGCCGATCGTGATGCGACGTGGTGAGCTGACCGACGAGGCGTGGGCGCGTGTCGAGCCGTTGCTGCCGACGGCTGATGGGCGGGGACGTCCCTGGCGCGGTCATCGGCAGGTGATCGACGGGATTTTGTGGCGGTTGCGTACTGGGGCGCCGTGGCGGGACATTCCGGAACGGTACGGGCCCTGGCGGACCTGTTATGAGCGGTTCAAGCGCTGGGAACGGGATGGGACCTGGGATCGGCTGATGACGGAGATTCGGGTGGGGGACGATTCCGCGGGACGGGTCGAGGACGATTCCGCTGGTCGGGTCGAGGATGGCTTCGCGGGGCGGGCCGAGGTGACGGGCCGCGTTGTTCCCGGCGTCGGGCGTACTCGTCGGCACGCCGCCGCGAAGGTCCACCGGCAGGTGACGGCGGCGGGGCGATCGATACGAAGCGATCGCAGAACCGGCAGGCGACTGAGCGATCCCGGCCTGGAGGACTGATGAGCTGGGCTTGACTGGTAGCTGGTAGCTGGTAGCTGGTAGCTGGTCGGCGTCGGTCCCAGCGCATCCGTAGTTGGCCCCGCCTCACCGGTGCCGGCGGTCCGGTTCAGTGAGGTGTTCCGGGTGCGAGCGGTGCGCTGGGTCCGGCCGGGCGACAGGCGCCGCCCGGCCGGGAACCGGGTCAGTCCCCGGCCGAGGGAGCGCGATGGGCGCCCGTGGTCAGATGGGCAGGCCGCCGGTGGCGGCGTTTGTGGAGCCCGTTGCCTGGTAGGCGGCGATCGTCCGCTCCGCGATCCGCATCTGGTGGATCTCGTCGGCGCCGTCCGCGAACCGGGCCCACCGCGCGTGCTGGAACATGTTCGCCAGCGGCGTGTCCGTCGAGTACCCCAGCGCGCCGTGCACCTGGATCGCCCGGTCGATGATCCGGTTCAGGCTGTTGGCGACGAAGTGCTTGGCCATGGACACCTCGGTCCGGAAATCCTCGCCCTTGTCGATCTTCGAAGCGGCGTGCAGGACCATCAGTTTGCACTGGTACAGCTCCATCGCCGAGTCGGCGATCAGCCACTGGATCCCCTGCTTCTCGGCCAGCAGCGAGCCGTGGCTGTACCGGTTCAGCGCCCGGTCCACCATCATGTCCAGCGCCGTCTCCGCCTGGGAGATCCACCGCATGCAGTGGGCCAGCCGCGCCGGTCCGAGCCGGTACTGGCCCAGCCGGTGACCGTTGCCCCGGCCGCCGAGCACGGCGCTGTCCGGGACGCGCAGGTCCTTGATGACGATCTCCGAGTGACCGGTGGAGCCGTGCATGGTCTCCACCTCGCGCACGTCGTTCCAGCCCGGGTCGGGCAGGTCCACCAGGAACGCCGTGTTCGCGCCGCGCGAGCCCTCGGGCACGTCCTGTTCGGTGCGGGCGATGAGGATGGCGAAGTCGGCGCGGCGGGCGTTGGAGATGAACCACTTGTGCCCGTTGATCACCCACTCGTCCCCGTCCTGGACGGCGGTGGTCCTGATCAGCGTCGGGTCGGAGCCGGCCACCTCGGGCTCGGTCATGGCGAAGCACGACATCCGCACCCCGTCCAGCAGCGGACGCAGGTACTTCTCCTTCTGCTCGTCCGTCGCCCAGTGCAGGAGGGTGTGCATGTTGCCCTCGTCCGGGGCCATGCAGTTCAGCACCCACGGGCCGATCCTGGTCTTGGCCGCCTCCGACTGCACCATGGCCAGCTCGACGTGCCCCAGCCC
>NZ_JABCPZ010000409.1 GCF_013283785.1 Nonomuraea antri | reverse complement strand
GCCGTCTCCGGAGTGCGGACCCGCACTGTGGTCTCGGTCGCTCGCGACACGAACTCCGCCGCCCCGCCCTGCGAGATCAACCGCCCCCGCCCGATGACGATCAGATCGTGCGCGGTGAGCGCCATCTCCGACAGCAGATGACTGGACACCAGCACGGTGCGTCCCTCGGCGGCCAGTCGCCGCATCAGCCCGCGGATCCACCGCACGCCCTCCGGATCGAGCCCGTTCACCGGCTCGTCGAACAGCAGCACCTCCGGATCGCCCAGCAACGCGCCGGCGATGCCGAGGCGTTGCGCCATGCCCAGCGAGAAGCCGCCCGCGCGCCGGTCGGCGACCGCGCCGAGCCCGACTTCCTCGAGCACCTCGTCGGCCCGCCGCGCCGGAATGTCGTTGGACCTGGCCAGCCAGCGCAGATGCGCCCGCGCCGACCGGTTCGGATGCACCCAGCCGGCGTCCAGTAACGCCCCTGCGGTTCGCAGGGGATGGCGCAGGTCCCGGTACCGGCGGCCGGCGACGAGGGCGTGCCCGGCCGTCGGGTTGTCCAGGCCCAGGATCATGCGCATCGTGGTGGATTTGCCCGCTCCGTTCGGGCCGAGGAAGCCGGTCACGCGTCCCGGCGGGACGCTGAAGGACAGGCCGTCGACCGCGACCGCGCGCCCGTACCTCTTGGTGAGGCCCATCGCCTCGATCACGCGGCCTCCCCACGGGTGCGACGTCGTGTTCTCGTGTGCATGGCCAGCACTTTGCCGCCGGACGGCCGCGGGCGCCTCGTCCAGGAGTCGATGTGGACGGACGGCGCCTGCAACTTTCGTAGGGGGTCGCCGAGCCGAACGGACCGGCTCGGCACGGCCTGCCCGGCCATACGCTCTTGATGTGGAAAGGACGTCGCTCGAACGCCGGGTGCTCGGCGAGCTGGCCAGGGCCGTCGATCGCGCCGCGCCCTGGGTCGTCGGCCCGGTGGTGGCCGTGTTGTCCATCGTGCTGCCTGTCGACGGCCAGGCCGATGCCTTGGCAGACCCGTGGCGGGCGCTGTTCGCCGTGGCCTGTGGAGTGGCGGCGTGGGCCGGTCGCTGGCACCGATGGCCGCTGATCGTGCTGGGCGCGGCGGCATGCGTGCTGTTCGGGCAGTGGCACGTCCTGGCCGCGGCGACCTACTACATGGTGACAGCCGCGACCCGGCGACGGTTCGTCCCGGTCTACATCGCGGCGGCAACGGCGCTGGTCGCCGCGCGGCCGCTGCTGACCTCCACGCACGGCGGCGGCTGGTCGGCCCAGGACATGGGCGCCGATCTCATCTGGGCGATTGTGTTACCGCTGGTCGCGGGCTTGTGGGTGGGAGCGCGGCGGCAGGTGCTCGCCGGGCTGCGCGAGCGTGCCGAGCGGCTGGAACGCGAGCAGTCGGCCAGGGCCGAGCAGGCCAGGGCGCAGGAACGCACGCGTATCGCGCGGGAGATGCACGACGTCGTGGCACACCGCGTGTCGCTGATCGTGCTGCACGCCGGCGCGCTTGAGGTCAGCGTCCCCGACGAGCGCACGGCCGCCGAGATCGCGAACATCCGCGCCACCGGCAGGGAGGCGCTGGCCAACCTGCGCGAGGTGCTGGGCGTGTTGCGCACCGTCGAGCCGCTCGACGGGCACGCGCCGCCTCCGTCGCTGGCCGACCTCGACCGGCTGCTCGGCCAGTCCACGTCGGCCGGGCTGCGGGTGCGCCGGCGCGACGAGGGCGAGCCCAGGCCGGTGTCCGAGGCCGCGCAGCGCGCCGCCTACCGGGTGGTGCAGGAGGCGCTCACCAACGTGCACAAACACGTGGGGGAGTGCGACGTCGAGGTGGTCCTGCGTTACCGCCCCGACGAGTTGGAGGTGGTCGTCGACAACGGGCCGCCGGCCGGGCCTCGTCCGGCGGACTCCCTGCCCGGGGGCGGCCTCGGGCTGCTCGGCCTGCGCGAACGGGTCTCGCTGCTCGGCGGCACGCTGCGCACCGGCCGCCGCCCGGGAGGCGGCTTCACCGTCACCGCCCGACTGCCCGCCGAACCGGTTCAGGAGTCGTACGGGGAGTCGGTCCAAGAGTCGTACGGAGGCCTGGTCGGGGAGTCGGTCCAGGAGGCGCTCGGGGAAGTGGCCGAGGAGCCGGTTGAGGAGTCGTGCGGCGAGCGGGTGGGGGAGGAGTTCGGGATCTCGGTCGGGCGGCCCGTCGGGAAATCGGTTGGGGAACCGGTTGGGGCGTCGTTCGGGGCGTCGGTTAGAGGGCCCGCTGGGGTATCGGACGGGGAGCCGGTTGAGGAGCCCGTGGGGGTGCGCATTGGAGACCCAATTGGAGGCCCAGTTGGGGTGCCCGTTGGGAAATCGGTTGGGGAGCCCGTCGAGGAGTCGGTGTGATCAGGGTTCTGGTCGCCGATGACGAGCGGATGGTGCGTTCCTGGCTGCGGATGATGCTGGAGTCGTCCGGTGACATCTCCGTCGTCGCCGAGGCGAGCGACGGGGACGAGGCGGTCGCCGCGGCGAGCCGATGCCGTCCCGACGTCGTGCTCATGGACGTGCGGATGCCGGGCACCGACGGCCTGGCCGCCGCCGCGCGCATCGCCACCTCGCCCGGCGCGCCGAAGGTCGTCATGCTCACCACGTTCGACCTCGACGAATACGTGCACGAGGCGCTCCGCGCGGGCGCGGTCGGCTTCCTGTTGAAGGACATCCCGCCCGGCGACCTGGTCAACGCCGTCCGTACGGTGTCGGCCGGGAACGCCATGCTCGCCCCCAGCGTGACCAGGCGGCTCATCAGCGCCTTCGCCGAGCGGAACGACCCTCCGAGGCCCGCGGCCGCCCGCCGGTTGCTCGACACGCTGACCGACCGCGAGCACGAGGTGGTGCTGGCGGTCGCCCGCGGGCTGTCCAACCGGCAGATCGGGCGCGAGCTGTCGATGTCGGAGACGACCGTCAAGGCACATGTCAGCCGGGCGCTGGCCAAACTGCGCCTGGGCAACCGGGTGCAGGCGGCGATCCTGGTCCACGAGGCCGGGCTCCTATGACCCACCGTCACTCCATCGGGCCGCTGCCGGCTCTCCGCCCACTCCGCCGGATGCCGAGCCGGTTCGCCGTCACCCCATTGGGCTGCTGTGGGTTCTCCGTCGCTCCGCCCGGTTGTCGAGCCGGTTCGCCGTCACCCCATTGGGCTGCTGTGGGTTCTCCGTCGCTCCGCCCGGTTGTCGAGCCGACCCGCCGTCATCCCGTTGGGCTGTTGTGGCTGGCTGCCAGGCTGTCGGCGGTTGTGGTGACCTGCCAGCATCTTGTCGGGTTATTGTGTCGGTTTGTCGTCACTTCGCTGGGTTGTGGTCGGCTATCGGCGCTGTCGCGCGGTAGTGGTGACGTGCCGGCATCTTGTCGGCTTGTCGTCACGTTGCCGCGCTATGGTCGGCTGCCGACGCTGTCAGGCAGTTGCGGCGATCCGTCGGTGTCTCGTCGGGTTGTTGTGGTGGCCCGCCGTCATCCCGTTGGGCTGTTGTGGTCGGCGGCCATGCCCAGGGCGGTTGTGGCGACCCGTCAACGTCACGCCAGGGTGTTGTGTCGGCTTGTCGTCGCTTCGTTGGGTTGTTGTGGTCGGCTGCCGGTGCTGTCGGGCGTTTGTGGCGGCTCGTCGACTTCTTGCCGGATTGTGGTGCCGGCCCGTCGGCACCACCGCCGAGTTCGCGCGGCCCGCTCACGCCCGGCCAGGCGTCCGTGTCAGCCCCCGACACCCCGCCAGGTTGCTGTGACGAGCCGCTCAACTGCTCTGACGACCCCTCGGCGCCCACCCCGCACTCGGAGCACCGTCGACGGGCACGCTCAGATGTCGTCGACGCGCATCACCCCCTCGTTCGGCCGTCGCGACAGGTCGATGCCGAGTTCTTCGGCGGCGCGGAAGGCGTCCTCGTCGGTGTCGCGCAGTTCGATGGACGCGCCGTCGCTGGAGAGCACCTCGACGTTCAGGCACAGCGACTGCATTTCCTTGATCAGCACCTTGAACGACTCGGGAATCCCGGGCTCCGGAACGTTCTCGCCCTTCACGATCGCCTCGTAGACCTTCACCCGGCCCACCACGTCGTCGGACTTGATCGTCAACTGTTCCTGGAGGGCGTAGGCGGCGCCGTACGCCTCCAGGGCCCAGACCTCCATCTCACCGAAGCGCTGGCCACCGAACTGGGCCTTACCGCCGAGCGGCTGCTGGGTGATCATCGAGTACGGGCCGGTCGAACGCGCGTGAATCTTGTCGTCGACCAGGTGGAGCAGCTTGAGGATGTAGATGTAGCCGACCGCCACCGGATACGGGAACGGCTCCCCGCTGCGTCCGTCGAACAGCCGGGCCTTGCCGCTCTTCTCGACCAGCCGATCCCCGTCGCGGTTCGGGATCGTGCTGCCGAGCAGTCCGATGATCTCCTCCTCGTGGGCGCCGTCGAAGACCGGGGTGGCCATGTTGGTGCGCGGCTCGACCGTCTCGAAGCCCTTGTCGCGCAGCCGCTCGGCCCATGCCTCCTGGACGCCGGAGATGTCCCAGCCGCGGGCCGCGATCCAGCCCTGGTGGGTCTCGAGGACCTGGCCCACGTTCATCCGGCCGGGCACGCCCAGCGGGTTGAGGATGATGTCGACCGGGGTGCCGTCCTCCAGGAACGGCATGTCCTCGACCGGGAGGATCTTGGAGATGACGCCCTTGTTGC
>NZ_JABCPZ010000408.1 GCF_013283785.1 Nonomuraea antri | reverse complement strand
GGAGCGATTGGCGGGTGGGGGGCGAGCTGGCGGGACGTCCCAAGTGCGTGGAGGTGACGGCGCGCGGCCGGCAAAGCCGGCAGGACGTCTCAAGTGCGTGGAGGTGACGCGGCCGGCACAGCCGCCATGACACGCGGGTAGGCGCTCACGGCGAGCCCGGCCGGCGCGGCGCGCGGGCGAGCGGTCAGGTTGATGGGCGGATGAGGTGCAGGAGGTCCGCCAGGTCGGCGGCGAACTCCGCGTCCCAGTCGCTCGGCCGGTCCAGATGCGCCGCCAGCCGCCGATGCGCGGGAAACTCCCCCTGCCCGCGACGCGACCTGGTCCGGTCCGAGGCGGCCGTGAACCGCCCGTTCACCTCCGACAGCGCGAACCCGAGCACGAACGTGCCGAGCAGCCGCTCCATCCTGGGCACGTCGGCCTCCGGCACCCCGGCGTCCAGCAGCGCCTGGTAGATCAGGTCGACCACGCGCACGCCGTCGGGCGAGACGGAGGGCCGCGACAGCAGCAGCGGGAAGACCGCCGGGTGCGCGCGGGCCACCCGCCGCACCCCCCAGGCCATCTCGCTCAGCCGCGCCTCCCAGGTGGGGGCGGGCTCGTCCGGCACGAGGCCGGTCAGCAGGCGGCCGACCAGCCCGTCGAGCAGTTCGTCCTTGTTGCGGAAGTAGCCGTAGAGCGCCATGGGTGTCACGCCGACGCGTTCGGCGACCGCGCGCATGGACAGCGCGTCGAGCCCGCGTTCGTCGGCGATGGCGAGGGCGGCGTCGAGGATTTCCGGCTGCCGCGAGGTCTTGAGTTTCCGCACGGCCTCAGTCTACGCTGTAGATTAGTCTACACCGTAGACTGAGGAGGCTGATGCTCATGCTGAGCGCGAACGGCCTGGTCAAGCGGTACGGAGAGGTGAGCGCCCTGAACGGGTTCTCGCTCCACGTGGAACCGGGTGAAATCGCAGGTCTGGTCGGCCACAACGGCGCGGGCAAGACCACGTTCTTCGAGATCGCGGCCGGGCTCGTCGTCCCCGATGCGGGAGACGTCCGGATCGAGGGCCGGCTCGACGCCGCTCCGCAACAGCTCGCGCTCTACCCGAGCACGAGCGTGCGCGAGACGCTGCGGCTCTTCGGCGGGCTGGCCGGGCTCCGCCGTCAGGCGCTGGCCAGGGCGATCGACGACGTCGCGGCGGAAATGTCGCTGACGGACGTGCTCGACCGGCGGATCGCCGTCCTGTCCGGCGGCCAGCAGCGCCGCACCCAGGCGGCCACCGCCCTGATCGCCCGTCCCGACGTGCTGCTGCTCGACGAGCCGACCGTCGGCGCCGACCCGGAGACCAGGGCCGCGCTGCTGGCCGCCGTGCGGCGGCGGGCCGACGCCGGGGCGGCCGTCGTCTACTGCACCCACTACCTGCCCGAGCTGAGCGATCTCGGCGCCACGATCGCGGTCGCCAAGGACGGCCGGGTGATCGCCAGGGGCACCGGCGCCGAACTGCTGAACGGGCTGCCCGGCGAGGTCCGGGTGCTGCTCGACGACACGGAGCTCAGGCTCACCACCAGCGATCCCACCGCCGCGCTGGCCGAGCTGCTGCGCGGGCTCGACCGGCCGGTGCGCGAGATCGACATCCGCCGGCCGTCGTTGGACGACCTGTACCGGGAGCTGTCCCGTGCCTCGTGATCGGCTGTACCGCATCGCCGTGCTGGCCGGGCACAACGCGCTGCTGCGCCGGCGCGACCCGGCGCACCTGATCAGCTACATCGTCATGCCCATGGTGCTCATGCTGGTCTTCGAGACCATGATGGGCGACACCACCCAGGCCGTCACCGGCCTGCTGGTGATGTTCTCCACCCTGGCCATGGCCGACGTGGCCACGGCGACGCTCACCGAGCGCGTCTGGCACACCTGGAACCGTGTCAGGACGGCCGGCGCGGGCGTCACGGAACTGCTGATCGGCAAGTCGTTGCCGGTCTTCGCGGTGCTCGCGCTGCAACAGGCCGTGCTGCTCGGGTACGGGGTGCTGGCGATCGGCATGCGGCCGTCCGGCGGGTGGCTGCTGGCGCCGGCGGTGGCCGCGTGGTGCTTCGCGCTGCTCGGCGTGGGCACGGCGGTCGGCGCGGTGGTTCGCGGCCACGGCGAGCTGACCGCGCTGTGCAACGTGGGCGCGCTGTCGGTGAGCGCGCTGGGCGGCGCGCTCGTGCCGCTCGCCATGCTGCCACCGTGGGCGCAGGACGTCGCGCCGATCTCGCCGGGATACTGGGCGACGACGATGCTGCAGGCCGCCGTCCGCGGGGACGCCGGCGGCACGCTGCGCCCGGCGGCCGTGCTGACCGGGCTCGGCCTCGCCGCCGGGGCCTTCGCGTGTCACCGGCTCAGGAAGGGCTGGGGCCGCTCGGTCACGGCGTGACGGCCCTGGACTCCGCCGGCGCGGGGATGGCTGGCCGTCAGGCTGTCAGGCTGGGTGGGTGGTGCAGCCCAGGCGGTCGCCCAGGCCGGTGAGGCGTTCCAGGAAGGCCGCGCGCGTCGTGTCGGCGTACCCGATGAACATGCGGTTGGCGAGCGGCACCCCCCACCGCCACCACCGCGCGACGTTGAAGACGCGGTGGACGAGCAGCGCCCCCTGCGGATGCGGTTCGACGCTCCATTCGCCCCGATACCACCAGCCGCCCTGGAAGGAGACGGTGTGGCCGCCCACCTCGACGGTGGAGGTGTGGCCGGGGGCGTCCTGGACGGTCAAGCGACGGCCGTCGGCCGGCAGCGCGTCCCCGGGCAGCAGGTCAGTGGTGAGGGTGGCCCAGACCTGGGCGGGCGGGGCCGCCACGATCCCGGCGACCTCGGTGATCAGCGTCTTCTCCGTCATGCCGCCGCCCGCGTGTTCTGGAAGGAGGCGAACAGCCACTCCCCGGAGGCGCGGACCGCGGTGAAGGTGACGATCGACGCGCGCCGCGGCCCGCCGGGCAGCGCGGTGCCGCCTTCGCTGATCACCAGCACCGCGCCGTCGGCGAGCGGCTTCACGATGGGCGCGCCGCCGCCGGTGGCCATGGTGGGCGCGCCGCCGCCGGTGGCCATGGTGGAGCCCTTGAGCGGCCCCTCGAAGAGCCACCGGTGCGTGGACTCGATGGCCGCCCGCCCGCGGGTGAGGGTGCCGTCGAAGGAGATGTAGTCGGCGTCCTCGGTGAAGAGCGCGGCGTAGGCGGTGGCGTCGCCGGCGTTCCAGGCCTCGGCCAATCGGGTGAGCAAGGTGGTGATGTGCGTGCTTTCGGACATGGCGCGACTCCTCGCTGATGGTCTTGCTGATGGTCGCGGCGCCTATCCTGGGGATGCGACTCCAGGCAGGGCAGGCGCCTTGTTCGGATGTCCGGCTGTCAGGGTGTTGGCGCACCCTGGCAGCCGCCTTCTCATGATTCGTCCGACTCGTCGAGCGATTTGCCTGACTCGTCGAGCACCTCTTCGAGCAGGTCGCGGTTGACGATGCCCGACCAGCCGAGCTCGCCCGACTCCAGCCGGGCGACGAGCCGTCTGACCCAGGCCAGTTCCGTCTCGTACAGGGCCCGCTCGTAGTCGAGTTCGATGGTCAGCACTTCGGGCAGGCCGCCGTCCTTGAGCGCTTTGAGGTGGCCGTCGATGCCGGTGAGCGTGCCGTCGATGGCCGCAGCACGGGCGCGCAGGGCCCGCAGCGCGTCGGGCACCGGCAGGACGCCGATGAGCGAGACGGCGGCGGTGAACGTGCGCCGCTCGTGCGCGGGGTTCTCCAGCAGCGACCGGAGCCTGCTGGCCAGCTCGCGCCGGCCCTCGTCGGTGATCTCGTAGATCGTTCGTTCCGGACGGCGGCCCTCCCTGCTGGTCTCGACCGGCACGATGAGCTCTTCCGCGGCGAGCTTGTCGACCGCGTGGTAGAGGCTTCTGGGCAGCCCCGTCACGTAGTCCTTGTGCGTGTCGACGATGAATCGATGCAGCTCGTACGGATGGCCGGGCCGCAGCGAGAGCATGGCCAGCACGGTCAGGCCGACCAGGTCGGGTCGTCGTGCCATCGTCCCCCTTCCATATTGCAACTTGCACTATACCCATTCCTCAGGGCAGGCTTGCATCACGCCATAGTGCAAAATGCCATAAGAGGAGGCGGCGTCATGAAGATCCTGGTCATCGGCTCGACCGGGCGGACCGGCAAGCACGTGCTCACGCAGGGGGTCCGGCGCGGGCATGAGATCACCGCGTTCGCGCGCCGTCCCGAACTGCTCACCGAGCGGGGCGCGCTGGCGGGCGTGCACCAGGGCGACGCGCACGACCTGGACGCCGTACGCGCGGCCGTGCACGGGCAGGACGCCGTCATCGCCGCGGTCGGCGGCAGCGGGATCGTCGGCACGCTCATCACCGCGATGCGCGACAACGGCGTGCGGCGCGTGGTGATGACCAGCAGCCGGTCCGTGCCCGCCACTCGTCCCCGGCTCGCGGTCACCCTGGCCTGGCTGTTCTTCCGCGCCGCCTACGTGGACCTGGCGCGGGCGGAGGGCATGCTGCAGGTCAGCGGGCTCGACTGGAGCATCGCGCGGGGCACCAGGCTCGACGACAAGCCGCCGGCCGGGCGGGTGCACGTCGACTTCGAGGCCGACGCGACCGGCGGGGCGATGCGGCTCTCGCGTGCCGACTACGCGATGGCGCTGCTCGACACCGTCGAGGACCCGACGCTGATCGGCAAGGCACTGGGCATCTGCGGCCCCACCTGACCGACCACGCCCGATAGGCC
>NZ_JABCPZ010000407.1 GCF_013283785.1 Nonomuraea antri | reverse complement strand
CCCCTGACCCAAGAGCCCCCTCACCCAAAGGGACGCCGGCCACCCCCAGGCCGTCAGTCCGGAGCGCGCCGGAAGCGGTTCAGCGTGTCCTCGATACGTCCCTTGATCCGCTCCCGAGCCTCCATCCGAGGCACCCCCGCCATCAACATCCGGTCGTAATCGGTGTCCAGATGCCGAATGGACGCGATCACCGCCAACGTGATCGCGTTCTCGTCCAGCGCCCGCG
Organism: Nonomuraea antri; assembly: GCF_013283785.1. Classification (GTDB taxonomy): domain Bacteria; phylum Actinomycetota; class Actinomycetes; order Streptosporangiales; family Streptosporangiaceae; genus Nonomuraea; species Nonomuraea antri. The sequence continues at coordinate 4,606 of NZ_JABCPZ010000407.1, read as the reverse complement.
CCGCCGCCGACCGCCCGACCCGCCCGCTCCCGCGCTGCCCGGCGTGCACCGCGATCTCGCCGGCCCGCTCGGCGGGGCAGCCGGGGAAGAGCCGGGCGATCTCGGCCGCCATCGCAGCCTGGTACTCCACGTCCTGCTCGGCCCGCCGCTCCCTGTCGCGCTCGCGCCGCCGCAGCCGCACCTCCTCGTCGGCCAGGCAGCGGTCCTCGGCCGCGGCCAGCGCGGACTCCTCCACCAGCAGCCCCAGCCGCTGGAACCGCTTGGCCCGCCGGTTGAACCGCACCACCACCGCCGACAGCCGGCTCTCCTGCTTGGCCCGCCGGCTGAGCGCCGCGTTGCCCGCCGCCAGGAACACCAGATGGTCCAGGTCCGCGCAGGTCAGGCAGTGCGGCCGGTCGTCCTCCATGATCAGGTAAGGGCCGGTGTCGCCGCAGCCCGCGCACGTCCAGGTCTCCAGCGGCGACACCGCGACCAGGTCGGGGGCCTTGCTCTGGCGCTCGGTGATCTGGCGTACCCGCGACTCGCTGAGGTCGGGCGACAACCAGTGCACCCGGAACGGCTCCTGCTCGTGCCCCGCGGTGAACCGCAGCTCCCGCCGGTCGCGGGTGCCTGCCACGTACGGCGTCTCCACCGGCCGCAGCCCCTTGGCCAGCGCCCAGTCCTTCAGCAGCGCGGCGGTGGTGAGCAGGCGGTCCTCGTCGACGGCGGCCAGTTCGGCCAGCGTGGCGGCCCGGCCCTGCCGCCAGGTGTCGACGTGCCGCGAGTGCAGCCAGCGCAATCCGGTGACCACGTCGATGAACGTCACGTACTTCCGGGTGGTCAGCGCGATCTCGGCAGCTTCGGCGACCCTGCGCGCCAGGTTCGGCTTGCTCACCCCTCCATTTTCCCCGCTGGGAATCGCTGCCGGAGCTTTGTCGTGAGATAGGCGGCCGCGTGGCTTCGCTTTTGACTAACGCGGCAACGTACCTCCTCGGATCTGGGACCTTTGGGGGAATCGTGCGCCTGATCTGGCCTGCCCTGCTCGTGTTCGCCGCCTCGTGCGGCCTCACCGACGACGGCTCGCTGCCCGTCGTCACCGGGACGTTCGGCAGCAAGCCCTTGGTCACCATCCCCAAGGGCAAGCCGGGACGTACGCCGCGGATCACCGTCCTGTCGACCGGGACCGGGCGGCGTACCCTGCCCGGGGACGTGGTGCTGGCCGACGTGGACATCAGGCGCTGGTCGGGCCAGCCGTACATGAACACCTACGACGGCAACCAGCCCACGACGGTGGTGTTCGACGGGCGGCAGGTGGCGGAGACCTGGCGCAGGTCGCTGATCGGCCGTCCGGCGGGCAGCCGGATCATGCTGGTCAGCCCGGCGGCCGAGGCCCTGGCCCCGAACGTGCCGCTGACCGGCGTATCGCCGTCCGACACGCTGGTGCTGGTCTTCGACATCCTGGGCGGCTACCCGCCGGACGCCAGACTGGTCGGCCGCACGCTGCCGGCGGTGCCCGCCGACCTCACGCCGTCCGACCGGCCGCGCACGCTCATCGACGGTTCGGGGGCCGAGGTGCGGGCCGGGTCGAAGGTGGTCATCCAGTACGTGGCCGCGAAGTGGCCCTCGCGTACGGTCGTGGACTCGTCCTATCGGCGCGGCGGGCCGAGCGCCTTCACGCTGAAGCCCGGCTCGGTCCCGCCCGCCTGGCTGGACGCGCTGGTCGGACAGCACGTCGGCAGCCGCCTGGCGGTGCCGGCCCCGGCCGCGGACGGCGCCGGCGGGCCCAAGCTGTACGTCATCGACGTCCTCGACACGCTCACCCCGGAGTTCTGAGCGCCGGACGACGACGACGAACGGCCGGCGCGGACCCCCACGCCGACCGTTCACCTGCGACTACGGGTTACGAGCCGCAGTGCTCGAAGGGGCTGTCGTAGACCGAGGACCCGGCCTTGCCGCCCCACCTGACGCACTTGCCCGGCGCGTAGGCGTAGACGGGCCCGGCGTAGTAGCCGTAGTTCCCGGAGTCCGTCTTCCTGGTACTGCCTTGGACCTCCAGGTAGGCGGTGGTCGCCGTGGGCGTGCCGAGCGACGTGGACTTCATCGTCACCACGCAGTTGTTGCCGTTGCCGCTGTTGTAGAGCAGGTAGACCGTGCCGCTGGTGCCCAGCCCGGCCGAGTCGACCACGCCGTAGCCCGATCCGCACGCCTCCTGCGGCGTGTACGGGTTCGTGCTGGATCCGCCGCAGTTCTTCGAGGCCAGTGTCTGCGCCGGGTAGCCGAACGTGACGCCGTTGAACACCGCCTTCTGGATGTTCGACGGGTAGCTGCTGCCCAGGCGCACCTCGTAGTGCAGGTGGGCGCTGATGTTGTTGCCCGGCTTGCTGGTCTTGCCGACCGTGCCGATCTGCTGGCCCTGCGACACCGCCTGGCCGGCGCTGACGGAACGCACGTTCAGATGCGCGTAGTACGTGGACCAGCCGCTCCCGTGGTCGATCTTGACCAGGTTGCCGAAGCCGTTCGTCGAACCCTGGTGCGCCGAGATCACCACGGTGCCCGCCGCCGCGGCCACCACCGGGTCGCCGAGGTCGGCGTCGGCGCTGCCGCCCCGGTTGAAGTCGATCTCCCATGACTGGTGCGCGCTGCTCGCGCTGGAGTTGCCGGTCCAGGTCTGGCCGCAGGGGAACGGCAGTTGGAAGTTCGTGGCGAGTATCTGCGCCTGCTCGGTGCCCGTCTCCGGGTCGGCGGCGGCTGCTGGGGTCGTTCCGAGACTGAGGACTAACGCGAGGCCCGCGACCATTGCTCCGCTGAGCTTCATGGGGTGATCCTTTCCCGTGGGATCTCTGACACCAGGGTCTGCACCAGCCGCACAAGAAACGTCCAAAATCCATACAGGCGGGTGTCATGCTCACATTTCACGTGCTCGGGCCGCTGGAGGTCCGGTCCGCGGGGCGTCCCCTGCGGATCTCCGGCAGGAAGCCGCGCCTGCTGCTGGCCACCCTGCTGCTGGACGCCGGCCGGGTGGTCGGCGCCGACCGGCTGGCCGAAGTCCTCTGGCCGGACCGGCCGCCGCGCTCAGCCCAGGCCAACCTGCGTACCTACGTCAGCTCGCTCCGCACCGACCTCGGCTCCGGGCTGCTGCGCGGCGACGGCGCGGGCTACGCCATCGACGTCCCCGACGACGCTCTCGACCTGCTGGCCTTCGAGTCGCTGGCGGCCCGCGCGCGGTACGCCGAAGCGCTCGCGCTGTGGCGTGGCGCCCCGCTGTGCGACCTGCCGGGCAGCCCGCTGTGGGACCGCCGCGTCGAAGCGCTCCAGGAGGTACGCCTGCGGGCCGCCGAAGCCCTGATCGGCCAGCGGATCGAGCACGGCGACCAGGCCGGGGCCATCGCCGGGCTGCGCGCGCTGCTGGCCGAGCAGCCCTACCGGGAGGATCTGTGGTGCGGGCTGCTGCTCGCCCTGCACCGGTGCGGGCGCAAGGCGGAGGCGTTGCGGACGTACGCGGCGGTGCGCGAACGGCTGGTGGACGAGCTCGGGGTGGAGCCTGGCGCGGAACTCCGCGAGGTCCACGAAACCCTCCTCGCCGACGACCCGCCGCTCCCGCACCCCGCAAAGACCGCCGCGCACGGCAAGCGGCCGGGGGAGCAGCGGCCGGGGGAGCATCGGCTGGGGGAGCAGCCGCAGCCCCGGCAGCTTCCACCCCGGCAGCTTCCGCCCGATCTGCCGGACTTCGTCGGCCAGGCCGAGGCGCTGGCCGCGCTGGCCGAGCCGTTCTCGGTGGCCGTGATCTCCGGGGCGCCGGGGACGGGGAAGACGGCGCTGGCCGTGCACGCGGCCCACGCGCTGCGCGAACGCTACCCCGCCGGGCAGCTCCACCTGGAGCTCGACGGCAGAGACCCCGCCGACCTGCTGGCCGAGGCGCTGCGGGCGCTCGGCGCGCGGCCCGTCCCGGCCACGGTGGGCGAGCGCTCGGCGCTGCTCAGGACGCTGCTGGCCGAACGTCCGATGCTGATGCTGCTCGACGACGCCGACGACGCCGCCCAGGTACGCCCGCTGCTGCCGGGCAATCGCAGCGCGGTGATCGTGACCAGCAGGCGCAGGATCACCGAACTGCCCGGAGCGCTCAGGATCGACCTCGGTGAGCTGACGACGGGTGAGGCGCTGCGGCTGCTCGCCGCGATCGCCGGCGCCGAGCGGGTGGCCCGCGAACGGGAGGCCGCGCTGGCCATCGTGGCGGCCTGCGGCGGGCTGCCGCTGGCGGTCAGGAACGCCGGCACCCGGCTCGCCGCCCGGCCGGGGTGGTCGCTGTCCGTGCTGGCCAGGCGGCTGGAGGAGGACTGGCTGGGCGAGCTCAAGGACGTCCGGGCCAGTCTCGACCGCGGCTACCTGCGGCTGAGCGGCGAGGCCGCGCGCACGCTCGTCACGCTCGGGCTGCTCGGCGGCGCCGCCCAGCCCGGCTGGGTGGTGGACGCCGCACTCGGCCGCGACCGCGCGGACGACGTCACGGACCTGCTGGTGGACGTCAACCTGCTGGACCTGGCCGGCACCGACCCGGTCGGCCAGCCCCGCTACCGGGTCCCCGACCTCATCCGCCGCCACGCCCTGGAACGCGGCCCCACCCTCACCCCAC
>NZ_JABCPZ010000406.1 GCF_013283785.1 Nonomuraea antri | reverse complement strand
CGCCCCCACTTGAACCCCGCGAACCCCGGCACCTACGCTCGCCCAGTGGACCTCGAAATCCGCCACCTTCGCGCCGTCTGTGCCCTGGCGGACACCGGCAGCGTGACCAAGGCCGCGGCCATGCTCGGGCTGTCCCAACCGGCCCTGACCGCGCAGCTGCAGCGCATCGAGCGCGAGATCGGCGCCACCCTGTTCACCCGGAGCCCGCAGGGCGTGGCGCCCACCAGGCTGGGCGGTTTCGTGATCAGCCACGCCCGGGCGACCCTGCTGGGCCTGGAGGAGCTGCGGCGCGGCGTGTCCAGGCGGTCGCGGGCCGCCGCCGAGGTGATCTCGCTCGGCGGCGTCGTCTCCGCGATCTCCGTCGGGCTGGCGGAACGGCTCACCGAGCACCTGCCGGGCACCGAGGTGCGGCTGCGCATGGACTACTCGCCGCAACTGCTGTGGGAGCTGGTCAGCGCCGGACGCCTGGACGCGGTCGCCACCGTCGACTACCCGGGGTACGAGGTGCTGCCCAGCGCCGAGGTGGCCTGCGAGGTCGTCACGGTCGAGCCGGTGTTCGTGGCGCTGCCCGCGAGCGACCCGCTGGCCGTCCGCGACGAGATCGAGCTGGCCGACCTGGCCGACCGGTGGTGGGTGATGACGCCGTCGGACGGCGCGGGCTGGCCCGAGTGCTTCTACGCCGCCTGCGAGCAGGCGGGCTTCGCGCCGCGGGTGCGTTACACGGTGCAGTGCGGCGACCCGATCCGCGAGCTGGTGGCCGCCCACGGCGTGGTCTCCCCGTGCCAGCCGACCTTCACCGTCGTGGACGGCCTGGTGGTGCGCCCGCTCAGCGGCACCCCGGCCAGCATGCGTCACATCGTCGCCTGCAACAGGACCGGCCCGCTCGGCGGCCGCATGCCCGACCTCCTCGACCTCACCAGGGACAGCTACTGGAGCTGCGCCCTGCAACGCCCCAGGTACGTGGACTGGCTACGGCGCAACTCCGCGGCGCCGCCGGTGACGGACCCGGCGGAGTGACACTGCGGATTGACACGGAGCCGCGCCGCGGCCGTCCGGGTCACGGCCGGTCGAACCCGAGGGTGTAACCGCCGGACCCGCTGTAGGCGTGCACCCGGTAGCGGTAGTAGCCGGAGGTCCCGGCGTACGACACGTTCTCGTCCGGCCCGGGCGTGGTGGACGAGGCCACGTTCGCCCACGAAGAGCCGTTCCACTTCTGCAGGTACAGGTCGTAGTCGGTGCCGTCGGGGCCGTCCAGGCAGGCGCGGTGCGTGCCGGAGACGGTGCTCTGGTAGTAACTGTCGTCCGGCTGGTAGGCGCTGGACCCGGCCTGCAGGGTGCCGGAGCGGGTGGTCTGGTGGCTGGCGCAGGTGGAGGCGCCGTTCACGGTCAGCGTGAACGCGGCGGTCCTGGTGACGGCTGCGCCGGTGCCGGTGACGGTCACCGTGAACGTCCCGCCGGGAGTCGTCTGCCCGGTGGCGATCGTCATCGTGGCGCTCGCGCCCGCCGTGACGGTGGCGGGCTCGAAGCTCGCCGTGGCTCCCGCGGGCAGCCCGCTCGCGCTGAGCGCGATGCTCTGCGCCGTGCCGTTGGTGACCGCCGTGCCGACCGTCGCGGTGGCGGACCCGCCGGGCTCGACGCTCGCCGACGGCGGGCTGACCGTCATGGAGAAGTCGTCGCCGACCGGGGTTCCGGCCAGCTCCCACACCGCGTGCGCGATGGCGTTCGTGCTGGTGGTCATGACCGTCGAGGAGACGTTGGAGATGGTGTCGCAGGCGCTGTGGTAGCACGGGTCGCTGCCCGAGGCGATCCCGCTCACCTCGATGCCGTAACGCTTGAACGAGGCGTGGTCGGAGCGCGCGCCGTAGTCGACCCCGCGGCTCGGGACGCCCTTGGCGCGGAAGTAGCCGTCGAACAGGGTGCGCAGCCGGGTGCTGTCGGTGTAGACGCCCCAGGTGGTGGTGTTCTTCGCGCCGACCATGTCGAAGTTCAGGTACGTCTTGATCTTGGCTCGCTCGGTCGCGCCGAGGTTCTGGGTGTAGTACGCCGACCCGATCAGGCCCAGCTCCTCCGCGCCCCACCAGCCGAAGCGCAGCCGCTTCTGCGGGCGCAGGCCGGAGCGTGCCACGGTCAGCGCGGTCTCCAGCACGGCCGCCGAGCCGGAGGCGTTGTCGTTGATGCCGGGGCCGGCGGTGACGCCGTCGAGGTGCGCGCCGGCCATCACCACCTGCGCCGGGTCGCCGTACGGCCAGTCGGCCACGACGTTCCAGCCGGTGGCGCCGTTGTGGGTGAACGCCTGGCGGCTGACCTGGAAGCCGGCGTCGGTCAGCGCGCGCTGGACGTAGTCGGCGGAGGCGGCGTACCCGGGACGCCCGTGCGCCCGGTTGCCGCCGTTGCTCGTCGCGATGGACTGGAACTGGTCGAGGTGCCGCATGATGGCCGCGGCCGGGATGTCGGGGGGCGCCGAACTCACGGCCGCCGCGCCGGGGGTGACCAGCGCGGCGGACGCCGAGACCGCGAGCGCGCCGATCAACGCCGTCAAGGGTCTTCTCACGGGGGTTCGCCTTTCGTTTCACCGGGTGGGTGTCGCGCTGCCACCCTGGAACGTCCGGCGGGCCGCCGCCATGGGCGGGCGGACATTGGCGAATTCCGGCGAATTCCGGCGAATTCGCCGCTCATCCCGGTGCTTGCGAAGGGCCCGCAGACCGGTGCAAGCGGGGCGCAAGCGGGCGGAAATCCGGGTCCGCGATCATCGCTGCGCCGGCACTCGCCGGCGGTTGCGGCGACGCGTCGATCAGGAACGGTATGGCACGCACACGAACCCCGGACGGACTCGTCCTCGACCCCGATCTGCCCGAAGGGCACCGGCGGCTGATGGCCGCGCGCCCGGAACTGCTGCCCCCGTCGCCGGAGCCGCCCGCGTGGGGCGGGCGCAAGGCCGGAGACCTCCTCGCCGCCCTGTCGCTCGCGGCGCTGTGGGGCTTCCTCCCCGTCGTCGTGTGCGCCCAGTGGCGGTCCGCCCGGCTCGGCCGGCTGCTCCTCGCCGCCGGGGCGCTGCTGCAGGCCGCGCTCCTCGCCGTCTGGATCAGGTACGGTTTCGCCTCCTTCTTCCTGGCCGGGCTCGGCGTGCAGGGCGTCGCGTTCCTGGCGCTGCTGGCCGCGGCGGGCGAGTCGCCCGTGGCCGGGTACGGCCGCCGCCACCGCGGCAGGTACGTGCACGCCTCGATGCTGGAGCCGCTGGACGCCGCCCTGCTGGAGCGCACCGTGGAGGCCACCGGCACCGTGCTGCGCTCGAAGGTCGCCAAGGACGGCCTGCTCGACGGCATCGCCGACCGGGTCATCCTGCCCCGCCAGGCGTGGGAGATCGCCGAGACGCTGACCGAGCTGACCCGGTTGCGCCGCGAGCAGGCGAGCGCGCGTTCCGGCCGGGTCACCGAGCGCATCTCCGCCATGCTGGTCTCCCAGGAGGAGGCGCTGAAGGTCGCCACGCGCGCGCTGGGCCGGCGCGTCTCCGCGCTGGAGGAGTACGCGCGCCGCACCGAGGAGGCCGAGGCGGTGTACGCCGAGTGGCGCACGCTGCAGGACCTGGCCGACGACGGCGCGGCCTACCAGGAGCTGCTGTCCAGGACCGTCCGCGACGACCTGGCCGCCGACGAGGTCGGCGAACTGACCGACCGGGCCCGCCGGGTCGAGGAGTCCCTGCGCCAGAGCGTCGAACAGGCCCGGCTCGCCGGGCTCACCCTCATCTCCCAGGAGGACTGAACCGTGCCCGCGCTCTCCGACCGCATGCGGCGGCTGGTCAAGCCGTTGCCGACGTGGGTGCTCGTCCTCGGCGGCTTCGTACTCGCCGCCGAGTTCGCCATCGGCCTCCCGATCGCGACCAGCGGCCGCCAGGCCGACCCGGCGCCCCGCACGATGCCGTTCCACCCGGTGCGGGTCACGCCCGCCGAGCCGGTGCGGACCGCCGCCCCGGTCGTCCCGGTCGTCCCGACGACCCGGCCGTCCGCGGAAGGGCCGGTCGTCACGCGGATCGCCGAAGGCGCCGTCGTGCCGCTGCGGACCTATCGCGGCCGCGGCTCGGCGGTGATCGGCCGGGTCACCGACCCCAAGACCGGCCTGTCGTTCGCCGAGCTGGGCGCGCCGTGGCGCAGGAGCCGTCCGATCAGCGACGGCCCCGTCAAGGACGGCCGCTACAACCTGCGGCAGACGCTGCTCACGGAGTCGTACGGCCCCGACGACGACCGCGACTGGTGGGCGGACATCGACTCCCAGCACCTGTGGTCCGAACTGGACGCCGGCGACAGCCTCTACGACGCCGCCCGCGCCATGCTCGACTACAAGCAGGGCAGCGCGTTCCCCGCCGGCACGACCGGCCGTGACATCGCCTCGCAACCGGTGCGCGGGGGGTGGCTGCTGGCCAGGATGATCCAGATGCCGCCGAGCCCGGACGGGCGCAAGGCGCTGCGCGAACTGTCCGTCACGATCGCGGTCGACACGGGACGTCCCCGGCCGGCGGTGTTGTGGATCACCATTCCGGACACGCACGAGCGGTTGTGGCCGGACGTCCACACGCTGGTGAAGTCGCTCAAGGTCACCCGGAAGGGCTGAGGCAGGGGGCGCCCGGGGGTGACAACGATGACCGGCTGATCGACAATCGGGGGGCTCAGGTCCGGTATCGCCACGACGGGGAGGGGAGACGTTCGTGGAGCCGCACGGGCAAGAGGCTGATCCTGATCGTGAGAACCGGGGCAGCGGGCCGGACCGGCCGTGGACGCCGCCGGGGAGCCCGGGCCCGGCCTGGGCCCCGCCGTCGGCCCCCTCGACCGGCCACCCCGGGCCACCGCCGAGACCACCGCAACCGCCTGGGCCACCGCAGCTGCCTGGGCCGCCGTTCCCGCCTGGGCCGCCGTTCCCGCCCTCGGGGCCTTCGGCAC
>NZ_JABCPZ010000405.1 GCF_013283785.1 Nonomuraea antri | reverse complement strand
CCCCCCAACGGCCCGCCGACCGTGCCGGGCCGGCCCCCGACGAATCCAGGCCGAGGCCCGCCCCGACGAATCCCGGCCGGGCGTAAACGGGGCGCGGCCGGACATCGCGATCTGCGACGATGCCCAGCATGTACCTTCTCGCCTTCATCGGCGCGTGCATCGCCGTGGCCATGGTGCCCGGCGTCAGCACCGCGATCATCCTGCGCCAGACGCTGAGAGCCGGCCGCGGCTCCGGCCTGGCGGCGACCCTGGGCAACGAGACCGGCATCCTGCTGTGGGCGCTGGCGGCCGCGTTCGGGCTGTCGGCGCTGCTGGTGGCCTCGCAGCTGGCCTACGACGTGATGCGCGTGGCCGGCGCGATCGTGCTGGTCGTGATGGGCGCCCAGTCGCTGTGGCAGGCGCGCAAGGGCGCGCCGCCGGTCGAGCCCGAGGCGGTGGCGGGCTGGCGCAAGTCGTACCTGGCGGGCATCGGCACCTGCCTGGCCAACCCGAAGGCCGCGGTGTTCGCGATGTCGTTCCTGCCGCAGTTCGTCCCGGCAGGGCAGAACGTCCCGCTCACGCTGGTGACGCTCGCCGTGATCTGGGTGCTGGTCGACACCCTCTGGTACGGCCTGCTCATCTGGGCCGTGGCCAGGGCGAAGGCCTGGCTCGGCCGGCCGGCGGTGAAGCGGCGGCTGGAGCAGATCTCCGGCATGGTGCTCATCGGGCTGGGCGTGCGACTGGTGGTGGACTCGCGATGACGATCTGGCACGAACGCGCGGGCGCCGGCGAGCCGGTGGTGCTGCTGCACTCCAGCGCCGCCGACTCGGGCATGTGGGACGGGCAGTGGGAAGCGCTCACCGCGCGTTTCGACGTGATCAGGGTGGACTTCCGCGGCTACGGTCACACCCCGTACCAGGCCGAGGCCCCGTACAGCGACGCGGGTGACGTCGCCGAGCTGCTGGCCGGGCTGGGCGTGGGCCGGGCGCGGCTGGTGGGCTCCTCCTACGGCTGCCGGGTCGCGCTCGCGCTGGCCGCCCGCGGGCTGGCCGAGCGCCTGGTGCTGCTCAATCCCGGCTCCGACCTGCCCGAGACCCCGGACGTGATCGCGTTCAGCGAGGAGGAGGACCGCCTGATCGAGGCGGGCGACCTCGACGCCGCCGCCGAGCTGAACGCCCGCACCTGGCTCGGCCCTGAGGCCGGCGCGGCGGCCGCGAAGCGGCTGACGGAGATGCAGCGCGGCGCGTTCGCCCTGCAGATGGCCGCCGACCCCGAGCCCGAGCAGCTGACGCCCGGCTACACCCTGGCCGACCTGGACGTGCCCGCGCTGGTCGTCCTGGGCGCCCACGACCTGGAGTTCTTCCGGCTCAGCGCCCGCCACGTGGCCGCCGAGCTGCCGCAGGGGCGGCTGGTCGAGCTGGACTGGGCCGGGCATCTGCCGGCGCTGGAACGTCCGGCGGAAATCACCGGGCTGTTGCTGGACTACCTTTGATGCATGACGAACGACCTGGCGACCCTCATGCGGCAGGCGCAGGACGACGATCCGCTGCTGGCCCTGCAGGCCACCACCGCGTTGCGCCGTGAGATCGAGCGGCTGGAGGCCGTCCAGGTGCGGCGGGCCAGGGTGGCGGGGCTGGCGTGGGCGCAGATCGCCGACGCGATCGGCGTGAGCAAGCAAGCCGTGCACAAGAAGTACGGCCGCCGCTGACGACGGCCCAGGCCCCCGGCAGAAGGCCGCCACGCCTGGGCTCACACGCGCCGCCACTGGTCGGCGAACCAGCCCAGGGCGATGTTCCAGGAGTAGCCGCGCCGGATCCGCCCCGCCACGTCGGGCGGCAGCGTGTCGAGGCCGCGGTGTTCGAGCAGCACCTCGGTGCCCCCGTCGGTCGGGCTGAAGGCGACCTCGATCTCCATCCGGCCGGTCCGGTTGATCAGGTCGGCCCAGACGAGGCGGTGCGGCGGCTCCCAGGCGACGATCCTGCCGGTGTCGACGTGCCCGCCGTCGGACCACAGCTCGCGCAGGTAGCCGTCCTCGAACCTGATGCCGACGGCCCGGTCGGGGTCGACCCAGCTGTGCCGGCCGCGGACGTACCAGCGGTCGATCTCGTCGGTGAAGATCCGGAACGCGGTGCCGGGGTCGACCGGGACGGTGACGCTGGCCTGGACGGCGTTCACGACCGCGGCCCCTCCTCGCCCCGCCCGGTGCGCTCGACGTGGTCCTTGAACGAGCCGAGCTGCTCGGCCCAGAACGCCTGCACCTGGTCGAGCCAGGCCTGCAGCGCGGTGAACGGCTCCTGGCGCAGGGTGTACAGCCGCAGCCGGGCGTCGCTGCCGCCGGCCTCGGCCCGTACCAGGCCGCCGGCCCGCAGCACGCGCAGGTGGCGACTCAGCGCGGGCGCGCTCATCCGCACCTCCTGCGCCAGCTCCCCGGCCGGCCGCGGGCCCTCCCGCAGCAGGTCGATGACCTTGCGCCGGGTGGGGTCGGCGAGCGCGGCCAGGGTCGCGTCCACGCCGGACTCGCCTGCCACGCCTGCCGCTCCGGGCTCGCCGGCCGCGCCGAAGCCGTCCGCCGCGCCGGAATCGTTAACGCTACTGTTAATCTTTGCCTGCCTCCGTTAGGCTCCTGATGATTAACGATAGCGCTAATTGTTGCGGAGGTTCGTACATGGCCGTTGAGCTGGGTTACTACACGCTGTCCGTACGCGATCTCGACCGGGCCGCCGCCTTCTACGGTGCGTTGTTCGGTTGGGAGTTCACCCGGGAGCACGAGAGGTACCTGCACGTCACCAACACCACCGTGCCCATGGGGTTCGTCTCGGACGGCCCGTCGGCGCAGCCGAACCTCTACTACCACGTCGCCGACATCGACGCCGCGCTCGAGCGGGTGCGCGCCCTCGGCGGCGCGACCGGGCAGGTCATCGAGTCGAAGTCGGGCCGCGGCTGCGCCGTCACCGACGACCAGGGCACCGAGATCAGCCTGTGGCAGCCCGCCCCCGGCTTCGGCTGATCCCGCGCGCTCAGCCGGCGGTGCGGACCACGTCGTAACTGGTCTGGACGACGCTCGCGCCGAACACCTGCGTCGCCCGGTGCACCAGCGAGACGTCACCGTTCAACGGCCCGAACAGCGGCCGCCCCGAACCCAGCAGCACGGGCACGGTGGTGATCGTCATGTCGTCGATCAGCCCTTCGCGCAGGAACGTCTGGATGACCTGCCCGCCGTCGACGTAGACGTGTTCGGCGCCGCTGTCGGCCAGGCCGCGGAGCAGGGCGTCGAGGTCGCGGTAGACGGTGATGCGCGGGTCGGCGTCCGCGTCGAGCTCACGGCTGAGCACCGCGACCCGCAGCCCCTCGTACGGCCAGGTCTCGAACCCGAGCCCGGCCTCGTAGGTGCCGCGGCCCGTCACGATGGTGTCGATGCCGGCGATGAACTTCTGGAAGCCCAGGTCGTCGCCGGCCGCCTCGCCCCGGCTGATGAGCCACTCCAGGTCGCCGTTCTCGCGGGCGATGAACCCGTCGAGGCTGACGCCGATGAACACCGAGCACGTGAGTGGCATGGTTTCTCCCCGATTAGTAAATGTGCGTTCGTTTATAAACTAGCCCACAAGCGCCCGCCATGCAACTAATCTACAAAGTAAAGGCGCCGGGCCGGGTTCCGATCAGCGCTCAGTGCACGAAGAACCCGCCGTCGACGAACAGCATGTGGCCGGTGACGAACGCGCACGCGTCACCGGCCAGGAACACCGCCGCCCCCGCGAAGTCGGCGGGCACCCCGTTGCGCCGCACCATGTGCCGGGCCGCCAGCGCCTCGACCCGGCCGGGCATGGCCTGGGCGGGCTCGGTCAGCGGGGTCAGCACGAATCCCGGGATGATCGTGTTGACGCACACGCCGTCGGCCGACCAGGCCTCGGCCTGCGAGCGGGTCAGCCCGGCGATGGCCGCCTTGGCCGCGCCGTAGACGCCGCTGTCGCCGAAGGCGCTGACGGTCTGCTGCGAGCCGATGTTGATGATGCGTCCCCAGCCGCGGGCCGCCATGCGCGGGCCGAAGTGCTGGCCGAGCAGGTAGGGGGCGGTGAGGTTGAGCGCGATGGTCTGCTCGTAGTCGCCGTCGGTGAGCTCGGCCATGGGCTTGCGGATGTTGTTGGCGGCGTCGTTGACCAGAATGTCGACGTCGCCGGCGGTGGCGCAGACCCGCTCGACGTCAGCTCGGATGCCGAGGTCGGCGCTGATCCAGGAGGCGTCGACGCCGTGCTTCCGCAGCCGGGTGACGGCCTCCTCGAGCGGGTCCGGACGGCGGGCCACGATCACCACGTCGGCGCCCGCCCGGCCGATGGCCTCGGCCATGGCGTAGCCGATGCCGGAGCTTCCGCCGGTGATCAGGGCCCGGCGGCCCTGGAGGGAGAACAGTTCGCGCAGATAGTCGGACACGAACGGTCAAGCTAGCAGCAGGCCGCGGCGCGGCCGTTCAGTGGTGGTGGTCGTGGCGGCCGAGGGTGTTCTCGGGGGTGGCGCCGGGGTTTCGCCGCGGCCGTTGGGGGTGAGGTCGAGCAGGCCGAAGAGCCCGTTGGCGGGTTCGTTGCCGCGGCCGGTGGTGGCGTAGGTGAGGAAGGCGCGGTCGCCGTCGCGCAGGTAGCAGGTGAGGTAGCCCATGTCGCCGCCGACCGGTTCGGGCAGGTCGCGGACGGAGTACCAGGGCTGGGTGTAGCCCATGAAGTCGGTGAAGGCGGCCACCTCGCTCCATTGCCCGGTGGTCACGATGGCGAGTGAGACGCCGCGGACGTTGAGGTAGGCGGCGTCCTTGAGGTGCCAGGCGGCGTTGGTGCAGCCTTCGCACTGGCCCTGGTGGGGTGCGCCGTCGTACCACATGTGCTTGTACACGATGAGTTCGTCGCGGCCCTGGAACAGGTCGAGGAACGGGACGGGGCCGGCGGGTCCGACGACCTGGACCGTGGGGTCGAACTCGACCATCGGCAGCCGGCGGCGGGCGGCGGCGATGGCGTCGCCCTGGCGGG
>NZ_JABCPZ010000404.1 GCF_013283785.1 Nonomuraea antri | reverse complement strand
CTCCCCCGCGCTCCAACCTGCCCGACCCCGGCCCCGACGGCACGCTCGACGGCTCGCCCACCGCGGCGGTCGAACGGCTGACCGAGGTGGCCGAGACACTGCTCGGCTCGGCCACGCGCGTGGCGCTGACCGACGTGCTCGGCGACGACTGGGTCGCCGCCCGCCGCCTGCTGGCCGACCTGACCACCGTCGATCTGCGTCCTGAGCTGCCGTACCGGCTGACCTGGTCCGACGACCTCACTGTTGATCCTGGGCGTGAGCCGTCCTGGCTGTCCCACGGCTACCTGGAGCGCACCTCATGACTCCACGCCTCCTTCGGCCGAACCCCACGCGGGTCACGACCTCGCGGCCGCCTGGAACGCACCTCACCACCTCGCGGCCGCTCGCGGCGCGCCTTGTGGGGTCGCGTCGCCGGGGTCGCGTCATCGCCGGCGCCCGACCTCGCCTCATCATCGGAGTCACCTCATGACGGCCGCCTCACGCGACGACGCCGCGCCCCGCACCTCCGGGTCCCGCGCAACCACGACCACCACCGGATGGGCTGCCGCCAGGCAGGCTGCCGCCGGGCGGGCCTCCGCCGTGGACGCCGACCAGCTCGCACACGTACAGGCACGCTCGGGCGGGCCGCTGCCCTTGGGCGCCGGAGCGCAGGCTCCCGCCGGAATGCTCCGGCTGACCAGGCCCGACTCCACCGGCTCCGCGCTGCCGGTGTGGCCCGACGGGGTGACACCGTCGCTGCTGGAGGAGTACCAGGTCGCGCCCGTTCCGGTGGAGCGCTCGGGCGAGACCCGGCGGGTGCTGGCCGCCGTGCTCAAGTGCTGCTGGAGCGACCTGTCCACCGACCCGTGGCCGGGCTCGCCGGCGCCGGTCGAGCTGGTGCTCGACACGTACCGGGCGTTGATCGGACGTACCGACGATCTGATGCGCAACTGGGCGGTCGGCGCGCTGCGTCGGCTGCACGACTCGGCATGGGTCGTGATGGACGACGGCTTGGTCTCGCTCGGCCCCCGGTGCGCGTTGTGGCCGGTCGAATCGTATGCCCAGTTGCAGGAGCTGGTCCGCCGCCTGCCCGAGCCCGAACGCCGGAAGCTGACCGTGGTGGCCGACTCCGACATCGTCGAGGCCGCACGTCCCGCCTCGCCCCTGCCGTCGGCCGGCGGCCGCGCCGAGGCGGGGACGTCCGAGTTCGAGGACCTGCTCGGCGCGTACGACGAGCGGCGGCGGGCGGAGCTGGTGGCGGCGTTCATGGTGGTGGAGCACGCCGCCGAGCCGGCCCCCGAGGCCCGCTTCGCCGCCCTGCGCGACCCGGCGCTGCGGCACACGCTGGCGGAGATGCTGGGACGGCGGGGGCGGACGCTGGTGCAACACCGCGAACGCTGGATCTCCGGCTACGCCGACGACGTCGCCACCGCACTCGCCGCAACCGAACGAACCCCGGCATCACACCGAGCCCAGACCGCGCCGACCGAAGGAACACCGAACGACGAATCCCCGGGCAACATCGCGCTGGCCGAAGGAACACCGAACGACGAATCCCCGGGCAACATCGCGCTGGCCGAAGGAACGCCGGACGGCGAAAGGCCTGTCGAGCCCGCGTCCGCCGAAAGAAGATCGGGCGACGAAGCACCGGGTGCCATCGCGTCGGTCAACGGCCCGGCCGGCGCCACCCCAGGCGCCAAGGCGGTGGCGGGTGTCACAGCGGGTGGCCAGACCGCCGGGGTCGCGTCGGATGTCCAGACCGCCGGGGTCACATCGGATGGCGAGGCCGCCAGCGTCACGTCAGGTGCCGGGGCCGGCGGTATCGCATCGGATGTCGAGGCCACCGGCGCCACACCGCCCACCGAGACGACCGACGGCGCGACTCACTCGATCGAGGCCACCAACCCGCCGGAACCCGCGTCCACTCCCGCCAGTGCGACCACACCCGTACATGCAGGTGGACAGAGGCGAGCGGCGGCCGTGCGCACAAGCGCCGTACTCGCTGCCGAGCTTGGGGTGGCCGAGCGGGCGGTGCTGACGCTGGTGCTGGTGCACTCGGTGGCGATCCCCCGCGCGGAAGGGCTACTCCCGGAGGACACATGGCTGTCCCCGCACCCGACCCCGGCCGACGAACTGCGCCGACACACCCAACTGCCGATCGGCGAGCTGGAGTCCGCGCTGCGGATGCTGCGGCACGCGGGGCTGCTGTCCCAGGTGAAGGCAGGTGAAGAGGCCGGCGGCTACGTGCCGGGCCCGCAGTTCCACCGCCTCACGCCTGCCGCGCGGCGACGACTGCAGGAGGAGCTGATCCTCGCCGCCGGTCCGCACACGCCCCTGGCGGCCGCCATCCGCGCACGGAGATCAGCGGGATGAGCGAACATCCGGCCACGATCGCCAGCCCCCGCCGCCGCGAACGCTCGCTCGCACGCGTGGGACTCCACACGCGGGGCCACGCCGCCGCAAGGGCTGGTGGGTGGTCATGCCGCCCCGGGCACCCGCAGGCGACCGTCCCGCCACGAGGACCAGTGGGTGGCCACGACGCCAGGAGGCCCACCAAGCCTGGCATGCCACCGCAAGGACCAGCAGCGCTGGCCGCGCCGCTGCGACGAACGGCACCGGAGCCCCGGCCGACCGGGCCGCGTGTGCTCGCGAGCCGGGCGACGGCACCGGTGTCGGGGAGCGGGAGAGTAGCGTCCCTCGTCCCGCGTGGCGGCGCGAACGACGGTCCCGCGGACATTCCGGACGGCGGTCTGGACGGCGGTCCCGAAGGCGGATTGGACAGCGGTCCGAAGGGCGGTCTGGGCCGCGGTCCCGTCGGCAGTCCAGGTGGCGGGGCGGGCAGCAGCCCGGAGGGTGGTCCGAGCCGCAGTCCCGAAGGCAGTCTGGACGGCGGTCCCGAAGGCGGTTCGGACAACGGTCCGAAGGGCGGTCTGGGCCGCGATCCCATCGGCAGTCCAGGTGGCGGGGCGGGCAGCAGCCCGGAGGGTGGTCCGAGCCGCAGTCCCGAAGGCAGTCTGGACGGCGGTCCCGAAGGCGGTTCGGACCGCGATCCGAAGGGCGGTCTGGGCCGCAGTCCAGGTGGTGGTTTGAACAGCGATTCGGACAGCGGTCCGGAGGGTGGTCCGGGCGGCAGTCCCTTGGGCAGTCCGGGTGGCGGGGTCGTGGCGTGATGAGTGTCGGTGTGACAACGGATGGAAGGGTTACGGGGGTTTCAGGTGTCGCAGGTGGAGAACGTCGTCGGAGACCGGGTGCTGATCGCCGTGCAGGCGGTCAACATTTCGCGGCTTTCCACCCATCCGGTGCCCACGGTCCCCGGCACGCTGATCGTCGTGGCCGGCGCCGGGCCGAAGGACTCGAACGGCGCGGGTAAGTCGTCGTTCATCGCATCCATCACCGCGCTGCTCGGCGACGAGCAGTGGCGGTTCGCCTCGGGGGCGAAGGCGGTGTCGGAGCTGCTGTTCAACGCCGAACTGGCCAGCGGCGCGGGCGCGCGGCAGTGGGCCAGTGCCGATCACGGCTTCATCGTCGGCGTGTTCGGCCCGCCCGGCATGGGTGACGACTTCCCGCTCCCCCTGGCGGACGAGCGCGGTTCCACCGACGCCGAGCCGGCGGCCGCCGCCACCGTCGCGCAGCCCACGATGCTCGACGACGCGAGCCACGGCGACGACACCAGCGGCGGAGGCATCGGCGCCACAAACGGCATCGCCACCGGCACCGGCGCCGCCACCGGCACCGGCATGGCGGACGATTCGGATGAGTCGGACGAGTTGTTCGAGGTGCCTGACACCTCCGGCGGCGCGGTCACCGTCTGGCTGAAGGTCAACCAGGAGGCCCCGCACCTGGAGATCCGGTGGCGGGCCGGAGTGCATCTGGCGGCCGCGGCGTCCGAGGCCGAGCGGGTGGCGCGGGCCGACGAGATCTGGGCGTCGCTGCCCAAGTCCGCCGGCCGCCGCGACGTGGTGGCGCGCGACCTGACCAAGGTCCTGTACGGGGACCGGGTGCGGTGCGTGTCGTTCCTGTCCACGTCGGTGCGGAGCAAGGTCGCCACGAACCTGCTCTCCCAGCCGCTCAACGAGATCTCGCCCGAGCGCGTCTTCGAGGCCATCGCCGCGCTCACCGGCCTCGACGCCGAGCTGGAGCAGGAGCGCGAGGCCCGCCGCGACGAGCACGCCAAGCGGGTACGTGCGGCGCAGGCGTCCGACCGGCTGGCCGAGTTCGAGTCGGAGTCGAAGGCGTTGCTGGCCACGTTCGACCGGCGTGATCAGGCGCGGGTGCGGCTGGCCGACGCGTTGCGCTGCTGGCGCGGCAGGCAGGCGCGCAAGCTGATCGACGCCGCCGACAAGGACGAACTGCTGGCCGCCGAACTCGACCGCCACCGGATGGCCGGCGAGGCGGCGGCCGAGGCGATCGCCCTGGTCAAGGCCGAGATCGGCACGCTGCGCGAAGACACGCTCGACCGGCAGGTCTCCCAGGCGCGCAGGGAGCTGGCCGCGCTCCAGGCCAGGGCGGCCAAGCTCGACGCCGACCGGGCCGTGGCGGAGAACTCCGCCGACGAGTTGCGCGGCCAGATCCCGGCGCTGGAGGAGACGCGCAGGTTCGCCGACGGACGCGACGTGCCCACCGCCGAACGGGAGCTGGGCGAGGTGCGGCTGCGGCTGAACGAGGCACTCAAGGCGCTGGGCGTGGCCGACCAGGAGGTGGCCTCCGCCCAGGCGGCGCTCGACGACGCCGAGGGCGGCCCGGCGGCGGCCCAGCTCAACGCGCTGGCGTCGGCGGGGATCGGCGCGACCGGCCTGCTCGACGCCCTCGACGTCGCCGAACAGGCCCGCGACGCCGCCACCGCCACCCAGGGCATGGCCCCCACCCATGGCACCGCCATCACCTCCGCCCCGGCCGACGACGCCGCCACCGATCAAACCCGTGGCCAAACCCGCGACGCCGCCGTATCCAACCGCCCGGCGACGCTGGCGGCGTTGTTGCGGCAGCGCGGGTGGCCGAACGAGCATGCCGTCATCGTCGACGCCGACCGGCTCGACGAGGCCGCCGCCGCTCTGGCGGGCCTGCCCGGGTCCGTGC
>NZ_JABCPZ010000403.1 GCF_013283785.1 Nonomuraea antri | reverse complement strand
AGTCTGGCCCCGGGGTTGGGCGCGGGGCGGGCGCCGAGTGGTGGCGTCCGGACGAGCCGGAGAACCATGGTGGCGCCGCTGCCTGGGACGACGGCCGTCATCCGGAGGTCCTTCCCGGTCCTAGCTGGTTCGCTGAGGAGCAGGAGGAGCAGGGGAAGAAACGATCGGGGCGGGGGCGTCGGTCGAGTGGGGGACGGAGCGGAAGAGGCGGCAGCCGGTCTTCCGGCACGCCGTCGTCTGGAGCGCCATCGTCTGGAGGGCCATCGTCTGGAGCGGGGGCGTCCGGTGCATGGTCGCCAGGGGGCGAGACGTCTGGCGCATGGTCACCCGGATCGGAGGCGTCCGGAGCGGGGTCGTCTGGCGGGTGGCCAGCCGATACATCGTCGGGCGGTTCATCGCCGGCCGATACGTGGTCACCCGATTCGTCATCGTCTGATGCATCGTCGTCCGATGAGTTCTCGTCTGATTCGTCCTCGTCTCGTGCGGGGTTGTTCGGTGAGGGATCGTCCCGTTCGGGTGCGGCTGGTGCGGGGCGTAAGCGGTCGTCTCGTGGGAGATCGTCCGGTGGGCGAAGGGGTGGCGGGCGGTTTCCCGATGGGCCGGATGCCGACAGTCCTGCCGCCTCCGGGCCCAACGCCGATCCTGAATCGGTGGCTCGGGCCGTCTGTCTTCGGTTGCTCACCATGGCGCCCAAGACGCGGGCCCAGTTGGCCGAGGCCCTACGGAAGCGCGACATCCCGGACGAGGCCGCCGAGTCCGTACTCGATCGGTTCTCCGAACTGGGCCTGATCAACGATGAGGCGTTCGCGGAGGCCTGGGTTGATTCGCGGCACCACGGGCGGGGGCTGGCCAAGAGGGCTCTGGCCTCCGAGCTCCGGCGTCGCGGGGTTGACTCCGACACGGTGAACGAAGCCGTCGAACGACTCGATCCCGATCAGGAGGCGGAGACGGCCCGTCGGCTGGTGGAACGCAAACTGGCCGCCACGCGATCGCTCGATCCGCAGGCACGCACCCGGCGGCTCGCGGGGATGCTGGCGCGCAAGGGGTACTCGTCGGGTCTGGCGTTTCGCGTCATTCGGGAAGCGCTTGAACAAGAGGGTCTCGACCTAGAGGAAAGCGACTTTCCCTAGCATGGCGTGGTGCGGGTTCGTTCGCTCGATCGGGTTCGATGGCTCGTCGCGTGGCAAGGCACTTGATCTGCCGCCACACCACGTGCCACGACGTGTTCCCGCGCAGGTGGTCCGCGCGTCGTGGTTCTGCGCACGTGGTTCCGCGCGTCGTGGTCCGCCCGACGTGGCCTCGGGCGACGTGGTTCTCTCGCGACGTGGCCCCGGGTGATGTGGTTCTCTCGCGACGTGGCCCCCGGGCGACGTGGCTCTCTCGGGACTTGGCGGCTGTACCCAGGGCGTCCTTCGGGTTGAGCGGGTCTTGTGCCATGCCGAGCTTGCACGTCCGGACAGGGCGGGGCGGGGTTAGTGGCTTCGGGTGGTTGAGAGGTGGGTCATCAGCAGGTCCAGGGGGCGGGGGACGTGGTCGAGGTCGAGGGCGGCGACGAGCAGGCTGGAGTAGCGGATCTTGCGGCCGCTGCCCGCCGACATGAACCGGCGCAACTGGGCATGCGTGTTGCTCTCGCGCCAGGCCGGTTGCCGCTGGAGCGTGCGGAAGGAGCCGAGTTCGCCCTCGGAGTCGATCACGTCCTCGACGGTGATGGTGCCGAGGGCGCGGATGAGTTCGTCCTCCAGGTCGGCGACACACACGAAGAAGCCGAGCGCCTCCAGGTCGGCGCGGCCGAGGTCGGATCCGAGGCCGGCGCGTTCGAGGCTGCGCTGGAAGTCGCCTTCCTCGCCGACATCGCAGAGGCCGGCCAGCCGGAGGTCGCGGCCGGGAGGTCCGAACTTGCCGAGGTAGGTGCCGATGTTCGTGGCGCCGCCCATCGCCACGAGGGAAATGCCTTCGGCGGCGAGGTTCCGGCCGTGACGTTCGGCCAATGCCTCGACGGCCGACTTGTCGCTCCGGCCCTCGACCAGTACCACGGTATGCGTGTCGCTCACGCGATCAGCCTTGCATCCATCCCCAAGCGGTTTCACCTCCTTTTACGTGGTTTGCGGGAGGCCGGAGTTCGATGCCGTGACCAGAGAGGAAATTGTGGCAATTAGGTATGGAATAGGGGGATAAGCGGCCAGGTGGGGAGGCGCAGGACGGTAAGACACGCTTGAGAACGCGTTTGCTTGTGCGTGACTTGTTCGACGCATAACCTCGACGGCAGTGAGGAGTTACTCCGCGCAGTGCGGATTGCCATACCGGTGAACGACGGACGAACGAGCTTGGTTGATCGAGGCGGACGAGGTGTCGGCTCCCACAGTCGACGCCCGGTCAGCCTTGGCTTGATATCGGTCGTGGTGATGACGCCGTTGGGGCTTTCCGCGGCGTGCTTGTGACCCTCCCGGTTGGTGGCCGCGTTATGAGGTGTTGACGACGCGAGGAGGGCGGGGCGCACATGGAGCCGCTTGTCGTGGTGCTGTCCGTGACGGTGCTTCTGCTCGCGGGCGGGATGATCGCAACGCTCATGATCGTGCTGCGGCGTACGTCGGCTGCTCCCGGTGCCAGTGTTCCCAAGCCCAGCGCTGAGCAGGTCCAGGCCGTCCATGAGGAGCTGGAGCAGGCGCGGCAGGAGGCCAGGCAGATCCGGCAGAAGGCCGAGACCGATGCCGAGGAGATCCTGCGCAGGTCGGAGTCCACCGCCGAGAACGCCGCGCAGCTGCGGCGCGAGGTCGAGGAAGAGAGCCGGATACTCAAGAGCGAGCTCAAGGAACTGCGGGCCGACCTGGAGCGGCGCGAGGCGCGCCTGGCCGAGCGCGAGCAGCGCCTGGACGAGGAGGCGCGCCGCCAGGCCGAGCGCGACAGGAAGCTCGCCGAGACGGAGATCGAGCTGGCCGACCGGCGGACCGAGCTGCTGCAGGTGGAGGACCAGCGGCGGGTCATCCTGGAACGGGTGTCCGGGCTGACGGCCGACCAGGCCAAGAACGAGCTGGTCAAGGAGATCGAGAACCAGGCCAAGCGCGAGGCGGCGCTGATCGTCAGGGAGATCGAGGGCGACGCGCGCAAGGAAGGCGAGAAGCGGGCCACCAAGATCGTGACGCTGGCGGTGCAGCGGGTGGCCGCCGAGCAGACGGCCGAGTCCGTGGTCAGCGTGCTGCACCTGCCCGGGGACGAGATGAAGGGCCGCATCATCGGCCGCGAAGGGCGTAACATCCGGGCGTTCGAGTCCACGACCGGGGTCAACCTGATCATCGATGACACGCCGGAAGCGGTGTTGTTGTCATGCTTCGACCCGGTACGCAGGGAGACGGCGCGGCTCACGTTGGAGAAGCTCGTCCTGGATGGGCGCATCCATCCCCAGCGCATCGAGGAGGCGCACGACCGCAGCCGTCAGGAAGTGCAGGACCTGTGTGCGCGGGCCGGCGAGGACGCGCTCGTCGAGCTGGGCATCACGGACATGCACCCCGAACTGACTCTGCTGCTCGGCCAGCTGCGCTACCGCACGTCATACGGGCAGAACGTGCTCAAGCACCTCATCGAATCCGCTCACATCGCCGGAATCATGGCGGCCGAGCTCAAGATGGACCAGACGCTGATGAAGCGGTGCGCACTGCTTCACGACATCGGCAAGGCGCTCACGCACGAGGTCGAGGGCAGCCACGCGCTGATCGGCGCGGAGATCGCCCGCAGGTACGGCGAGCAGGAGGACGTGGTGCACGCCATCGAGGCGCACCACAACGAGGTGGAGGTCCGGACCGTCGAGGCCGTGCTCACCCAGGCCGCCGACGCGATCAGCGGCAGCCGTCCCGGCGCGCGGCGGGAGTCGCTGGAGGCGTACGTCAAGCGGCTGGAGCGGCTGGAGGAGATCGCGCAGTCGTACGACGGCGTGGAGAAGGTGTTCGCCATGCAGGCCGGGCGGGAGATCCGGGTGATGGTCAAGCCGGACGCCATCGACGACATCCAGGCGCAGGTCATCGCGCGGGACGTGGCGAAGCAGGTGGAGGAGGAACTGACCTATCCGGGGCAGATCCGGATCACCGTGGTCCGCGAATCCCGCGCCACCGAGTTCGCCCGCTGAGCAGCCGTCTGGTGGGTCAGAGCCGCGTTGAGTTCGGCCGCTGAACTGTCGGGTTGGTCGGTGCCGCGCCGGGTTCGGCCGTTGAGCCGTCCGGTCGGTCCGTGCCACACCGAGTTCGCCCGCTGAACCGTCAGGTGGGGTCCGTGCCGCATCGGGTTCGGCCGCTGAACTGTCGGGTGGGTCGGTGCCGCGTCGGGTTCGGCTGCTGAGCCGTCCGGTCGGTGCGGGTCGGTTTCGGTCGGTGGGTTCCGCGTCGCTCGGAGGGCACCCATTTGGCAGGGTTACCAGCTGAGCTCGGGGCTTTCCGCGCCGCCGCCGAAGGTGCTGGTGCCGTTCACCTTCCAGCGTTCGCGTGCCACGTACGGCTGTCCGCCCGGCGCCTGGACCTCGTACCAGCCGCAGACCTCGATCTCGCCCTCGTAGGCGAAGCGCATGTCGTGGCAGCGCAGCGGCGAGGTGACGGTGCGGTCCGTGCGCGAGTCGTACAGCTCGATCGACAGGTCCACCCGCATGCCGACGGTGCCGCGCGCCCGCGCCTGGATGAAGACGCGGTCGCCGACGACCTTGATGCACGGGCTCATCTGAAGGCCCTTGCTCGGCACGGTCCAGGAGCGGCAGCCGACCCGTTCGACCGGCGCCGTCTTCGTGGGGGGCGGCTCCGGCTCCGGCTCGGTGGAGGGTTCGACGGGCGGCTTGGTGGTCGGCGGCTTCGACGGCTTGGGGGTGGTGGGCTGCTGCTGCGGCGTCTTGGTCGGCGGTTTCGAGGTCTTGGAGACGGTCGGGGCCGGCGCGCGCGTGCTCTTCTTGGGCGCCGGGGTCGTACGGGTGGGCGTGGGACTGGTCTTGGACGACTTCTTGGTCGGCTTGGCGGTGGTGGGCGGGGCCGCGGTCGGTCCAGGTTCGGCCACGTCCGGAGGGGCGGGCTCGGACGCGGTCACCAGCGGGCCTTCGGCGGCCCTGGTCTCCGTGGGGGTGGGC
>NZ_JABCPZ010000402.1 GCF_013283785.1 Nonomuraea antri | reverse complement strand
ACCCCAACCCGAACACCGGGGGCAGCTACGGCCTGGGCACTTGGGCCCGCCACAGCCTGCGCCCTCGGGCCCGCCACGGCCTGCGCACCTGGGACTGTCACGACCTGTGGGCTTGGGACCGCCACGGCCTGTGGGCGTGGGGCCGCCGTGACCCGTGTTCCGGGGACCGCCACAACCCGGTTGCCGGGCACGACCACGGCCACCCCGTCGGCCGACAACCCTTCGCGCACCACCTCGAGCACAGCGGCCAGCGCGTCGTCCGGCTCGCTGACCGACAGCGCCTGCCGGAGCCGCAGGGTCAGCCTCTCCAGGTCAGCGGCCGAGACCGGCCGGAGGCGCCGCGCGAGCCGCCGCACCACGAGCGCCACCTCCGCCCACCCTCGCGGCGAGGTGGCATCCACAGGTCCGCCTCGAGAACTTCCCGCCGACCCATGGGACGCACCTACCGACCGTCGGGAAAGCCCCGAAGGCTCCTGAGATACGCCCACCAGCCCGCGCGCAACGCCAGCCGGTTGCGCGATCGTCGCGCTCATGGCAGTTGCCAGACGCCGCTGACCACCGCGACCGCCGTCAGCACCGCGCCCGCCCCGAGCCACCACCCGCGCCGCGCCGCGTCCCGAGCCATCGCCAGCGCGCCCGCCCCGAGACTCAACGCCAGCAGATACAGCGCATGCCAGGCGGGCGAACCAGGGATGAACCCGGCAGGCTCCAGGTACGGCGGATGCCCCCACAGCGCGAACTCGACGTAGAGACCCAACATGGTCAAGCTGTCATGTTCCGACTCCACCACCTGGTTGGCCGCCATCAACCCCAGCATCACCAGCGCCGACGCCCCGGGCCAGGGCAGCCACCTGGCCACCGCCACCCCCAGCAGCGACCCGCCGAGCAGGCATAACGGCCCGGAGGCGATCTCGAAGAACGTCGGGAACCGCTGCAACTCCACGTCCGTGACCACATAGATGCCGGCCAGCACCGCCTGGATCGTTCCCGCCAGCAGGAACGGCCCGAGCGCCGCCAGACAGGAGGCCGCCGTACGCTGCTCGCGGGTGACCGGCGCGGCCGCCAGCATCTCGTCCGCGCCCGCCCGCCTGGACGCCGACGCCACCAGCACCGACGCGAAGAACACCGGCACCCCCAGCGGGATCACGAGCGCGCTGGTGAGCATGCTGAAGGCGGGCCGCGGCCCCCACGCGCCGCTCACCACGTTGAGCACGTACGCCACCAGCCCGGCGATCGTGAGCGGATGCAGCATCAGCCGCCGGGTCTCGGCCAGGGCCAGCGTGGGCAGCCGGTCGGCGAACGTCCGCCAGGGTCCTGCCTCGGGTGCCGGGAAACCGGCCAGGGTGTCGTGCGCGCTCATCGCCACGCGTCCATCGATCGCATGCCCTCTCTGTCGCACCACCACGCTCCCACGGTTCACGACCCACTCCCAGCCACTGCACGCGCCCCGCCAGGTGCGCGTGCTCCGCCCTGTGTACACGCTGCTCCAGCCGTACGCGCCCCGGCGGGCGTCGTATGCGCTCCGCCAGAAGCCGTACGCGCCTCACCAGGTGCCGTGCCCGCCCCACCCGCTGTGGCGCACGTCCCACCTGCTGTGAGATGCGTCCCACCGGCTGTCACGCACGCCTCGCCCGACGCCGAACGAGCCTCGCCAGCCGCCGTACGAGGCTCACCGGACGCCATACGAGCCTCGCCGGACGTTATACGAGCCCTTCCAAGTGCGGTACGCGCTACGCCAGATGCGGTACAAACCTCGCCGGATGCCGTACGTCCTCCACGGAGTGACACGCCCGTCCCACCGAACAGATGCGGGCGGGAGAGCATGAGCGCGGTGGCGGTCAGCGCCATCCCGGCCAGGACCGGCGCCAGATGCCACAGATCCACATAACCGATCGCCAGATGGGCGGCCACGGCCGGCAGGAAACCCGCGACGGCGGCCAGCGCCAGCGTCCACCACACCCACGACTCGCCGCGCCGCCATCCCCACATGCTGAGCAGGGTGATGGCCACGGCCGCCGCCATAAGCCCGCCGCCGAACCCGGCCCTGTCATGCGCGATGAACGGCAGCAGTCGCTCGCTCGCCGTCCGCAACCCGTCCGGCCCGGTGCCCAGGAACTCCAGGTCGCTGGGTACGAACACGTCGGTGAGACCGACCACCGACACGGCCACCCCGCCGGCGAACAGCCCCATCCCCGTGATCACCATGAGCAGCTGCCCGGTCAGCGCCCGGCGCCGCTCGCGTTCCGGCCCTCGGGCTGGACGGTCCACCGGGGCACGGACGTCCGCCGTCTGAGCACGGGCAGGAACATGGGCAGGAGCGCGGCGGTCAGCACGGCGTGCAGCGGCTCGACGTACCGATGGACGAACAGGTACACCACAGTGGCGAACCCGATCGAACCGGACACCAGGAACGCCTTGCGCGCCCACGGCCACCCCCTGCGCATCCCGCCGGCGGCGAGTCCCGCGTGCAGGACGCCGATGGCCACCATCGTGCCCGCCAGCGTGATCCGGTCGTGCCGCAGGAAGTGCACCAGGTGATGGTTGACGTCGTGCAGCGCGTCGGGGTCCATGCCGAGGTAGGCGCGGTCGTACCAGAGCAGCACGGGGCCGAGCGTGACCGCCGCCGCCACCAGCCCGGCCACCACCATGACGACACCCGCCATCAGCCCCCACCACCAGGCGGGCCACCGGCGCGGATCCAGGCCGACGTCCCGCAGCGAGGGGGTGGGCGCGGTTGGGGTGGCGGCCTCCACGACCCGGCCGAACCACCCGGGCCCCGCCTCGACCAGCAGGCCCGGCGTGGCCAGCACGATCCTGCCCGGCTCGGCCAACGCCCGCACGGCCGCCCCGACACCTGGGTCAGCCACTCGAACCACGCCCACCCACCCATCGCCCGGTGTCCCGGTGTGCTCCGCTCCTGTCGGGTGAACAGCAGCCGTCCGTCGATCGTCTGGTGTCTTCGTGTGGGCGGTTTCCGCTGTGTGAACGGCGTCCGTCCGTCGGTCGCTTGGCGTCGCTGTGTGGACGGCTTTCGTCGTGTGAACGGCTTCCACCAGCCCAGCGCCCTGCGCCACCGCGCCCGCTTTAGGGACCGGATCCGGCAGGACCGTGTTCACGTGTTCCGGGGCCGACTCCGACGGGACCGTATCCACGTGTTTCGGGGCCGGATCCGGCAGGACCCCGTCCACATGAGGGGCCAGGGCGGCGGCCGTTGCCGGGTCGTTCGTCGCGGCGAGTACCGGTACGCGCCGGCCCGTCGCCGCTCGCCGTACCAGCGGGACGTCCGCGAGCCCGACCGGTTCCACCACGATCAGGCCGGCGCCGATCGGTGGCAGCGCGCGCACTGCGTCGAAGGCCACCTCGGGCGGTACCGTCGCGCCCAGGCGGCTGTGCACCGCGACCCCGCCGGCCGTCCCGCGCAGGTGTGCGGGCGGGTGCCGGTGCCCGAGCAGGTGCGCGATCGCCCGTCCGCCGCCGGGTAGCGAACCCGTGCGGGCCAGCACCCGCAGCGCCGTCCGCCGTGAGGGGCGCACGCCGAGCAGCGCGCCCGCGAGGCCGCGCAGCGGCTGATACGTCCAGTCAGGCATCGGCACGTCTCCACACGTGCGTGCCCGCCGGACGTCCGCCCAGGTCGGACGGCTGGTCACGCAGGCCGCCGGTACGGTTCGTCCCGGCGATCGCCCGCACCCGCTCCGCCAGGCCGAGGGCGGTGAGGGTGGCGAGGGCGCGCGGGGAGTTCGGCCGCAGCGCCGGTCCGGCCCCGGGCTCGGTGAACTCCGTGGCCCGTTCCAGCACGGTCACCCGTCGGCCGATCCGGTGCCGTACGATCGCCGCCGCCAGGCCGCCGATTCCACCGCCGACCACGACCGCAGCAGGCATGACCGTTCCCCCGTCCGTCCCGTTTGAGCGATTGCTCAAATCGCACCATAGAGGCATTTAAGCAGTCGCTCAAGTGGACGGCGGAGCCGGGGACGTGCTCAGGCCGGCGCGGTCAGTGCCTGGAGCTCGCCCTTGTACAGGAGTTGCTGGACGAACAGCACGTTCGCCTTGTCGCTCAGCGTCAGGACGGCTCGCAGCGTCGTCAGCGTGTTCGCATGCGGCCGGTCGTGGGTGATCCGTGTGGCGTACGTGCCGAACGTCGCACCGTCGCGCGTGGTCCCCACGGCGGTGAGCCGAGTCGTCAGCGCCTTGTCGACCGCGTCCGCGGCGGACGCCTCGGGCACCACGCAGATCACGTTGACCGCCTGGTCACCCGGGGCGCTCGGACGGCGCAGCCCGACGCCGTACAGCATGACGGGACCGGGCGCCGGCGCGGCCATGATGGTGGCGGCGGCGACGTCGCCGAGGCAGTCGGCGAGCGCGGCGTGATGAGAGCTGTCGGCCAGCGCCGGCTTCCCGCCCAGGACGGCCGCCAGCGACTCGGGCACGGCGGCCGTGGCCGCGGTCGTGTCGGTCACCACGACCTGGTTGAGCTGGTTGGTCACCCCAGGGGCGATCACGCGTGAGACGTCGATGTCGGCGCCGTCGGCGAAGGAGAGCCCGTCGTGCTCGCCCAGGCGGCGCGGCTTGGCCCCGAGCGCGGTCAGCCGGGTCCGTACGGCCTCCGGGTCGATGCCGCCGTCGAAGCGGAACGCCTGGCGCGGCGGCACCCCGATCGCCATCGCCCGGTCGCTCGCCGCCGGGTTCAGGCCGGTCGCGTTCGGCAGCGTCGTCGCGGCCTGGGCCAGGCCGCCCAGCCCGGCGGCGGTGGCCGGCAGCCAGCGCCGCGCGGACGCGTCTGCGCTGAAGCCGCGCCACCAGGCGGGTTCGCCGTATTCGAAGTACTCGGCGGCCGGACCTTCGCCGTCGACCTCGGCCATGGCGTCCAGCAGCTTGGTCGTGGTGGCGAGCGTCGTCGCGGCGGCCGGGGACGGCGACTCCTGGACGGCCTTCACGGCTTCATCGGTGGTGGACTCGGCGGCCTTCTGCCCGCACCCGGTCATCAGCAGCAGCGCCGCCAGCGCCGCACCCATTCTTCGCATGAGCGATCACGCTAGGTGGGTCCGCTTGGAGCCGACTGACAGGTTGCTGCAAATCGCACCGGGGCCGGTTCGGGGGGGTCGCGGGC
>NZ_JABCPZ010000401.1 GCF_013283785.1 Nonomuraea antri | reverse complement strand
GGGGGTGGCGGGCGGGGCGCTGCTGCCGATCACAATGGCGCTCATCGGTGACCTGTGGGACGAGCGGGAGCGGCCGATGGCGCTGGGCGCGGTGGGCGCCGCGCAGGAGCTGGGCAGCGCCCTGGGCCCGCTGTACGGCGGCGTGCTCGCGCTGGCGCCGAGCACCGTGGTGGCCGGGCTGGAGCTGGGCGGCTGGCACGCGATCTTCTGGGTGAACGTGCCGCTGGCCGCGCTGGCGGCGGTGGCGGTCCACTTCACGGTCCCCGGCCCGCGCCGCACCCCGGCGCCGGAAACCGGGGCGGCGCGGGTGGACGCGGTCGGCGGCGCGCTGCTGGCGCTGGCGCTCGGCCTGCTGGTGGTGGGCCTGTACAACCCAGACCCGGCCAAGGCCGTGCTGCCGTCCTGGGGCCTGCCGGTGATCGCGGCCGGGCTGGTGGCCGGGGCCGCGTTCGTCTGGTGGGAGATCCGCTCCCCGGTGCGGCTGCTCGACCTGTCCGACACGGCCAGGGGCCCGCTGCTCGCCACGCTCGCGGTGAGCTTCCTGACCGGCGCCGCGCTGCTGGTGACGATGGTGTTCGTGCAGTTCACCGCACAGACGCTGCTCGGCAAGGACGAGCTGGAGGGCGCGCTGGTGCTGGCCAGGTTCCTGCTCGCGCTCCCCGTCGGAGCGTTGCTCGGCGGGCTGCTGGCACGCCGGCTGGGCGACCGGGCGGTGACGGTCGCCGGGCTGCTGGTGGCCGCCGCCGGCTACGCGCTGATGAGCCGCTGGCCGCTGAACCCGGCCGACGCGGGCCTGGCCATGGACCTGCACCTGATCGTCGCCGGTCTGGGGCTGGGCCTGGTCATCGCGCCGATCTCGGCGGCCGTGCTGCGGGTGACCCCGGCCGTGCAGCACGGCGTCGCCTCGGCCGCGGTCGTGGTGGCCAGGATGATGGGCATGCTGATCGGCATCGCGGCGGTGTCGGCCTGGGGCTTCTACCGGTTCCAGTCGCTGACCGCGCACCTCGACACGCCGCTGCCGTTCGGCGTCGACCCGGCCGTGTACGAGCGGCGGCTCGCCGAGTACACGGCCAGGGTGCAGGCCGCGCTGCACACCGAGTACACCGAGATGTTCCTGGTCACGGCGATGATCTGCGTGCTGGGCGGTGCGGTGGCGGTGCTCATGCCGCGCACCGGCCCCGCCCAGCCCGCCGTCACTCCAGGGGGCTCCGCGCCGTCAGGGTGACAGGCGGTGCAGGTCGCGGGGGAACGCGGTGGTCTGGCGGATGTTGGCCGCGCCGGTGAGCCGGGCGGTCCAGCGTTCCAGGCCCAGCGCGAACCCGCCGTGCGGCGGCATGCCGTGCCGGAAGGCCCGCAGGTATCCCTCGTACGGCGCCAGGTCGCCGTCCAGGGCCCGGACGTAGTCGTCGTAGCGGTGCAGCCGCTGGCCGCCCGTCACCAGTTCCAGGCCGCGGAACAGCAGGTCGAAGCCGTTGGAGTAGCCGGGCCTCGCGGGGTCGGGATGGGTGTAGAAGGGGCGCTTGGCCATCGGGTAGCCGGTGACGAACAGGAACTCCGAGCCGTGCTCGCGCAGCGCCCAGTCCGACAACCACCGTTCCTGCGCGGGTGACAGGTCGGGTTCGTCCTCGCCGGTGAGCCGCTGCGCCTCGGTGAAGTGCACGGCCGGGATCTCGGCGGGCACCTCGGGCAGCCGCGCGCCGAGCGCCGCGACCGCGCCGGCCGCGCGGTGGCGGACCGACTCCAGCATGCCCGCGAGCACCTCGCGCAGCACCGCCATCACCTCCTCGTGGTCGGCGATGAAGCCCAGCTCGGCGTCGAGGCTGGTGTACTGGGCCAGGTGCCGGACGGTGTCGTGCGGCTCGGCGCGGAAGACCGGCCCCACCTCGAAGACCCGCTCGAACACCCCGACCATCGCCTGCTTGTAGAACTGCGGCGACTGGGCCAGGTAGGCGCGGCGGCCGAAGTAGTCGATGCCGAACACGTTCGCGCCGGACTCGGTGGCCGAGGCGACGATCTTCGGGGTGTGGATCTCGGTGAAGCCCAGCCCGGCGAGCGTGTCGCGGAAGCCCGCCACGCTCGCCGCGGAGATCTCCAGCGGGGCGCGCAGCAGCGGGTGCCGCAGCGCGACGGGCGCGTGGTCGAGCACGGTCGGCAGCGTGGCCGGCACCACGGGCCGGTACAGGTCGAACGGCGGCGGCTCGACCGGCTCCGACACCACCTCGACCAGCGGTTCGGTCAGCTCGACGCCGCCGGGCGCCTGCGGGTTGCGCGTCACCGTGCCGGTGACGTGGACGACGCTCTCCTCGGCGGGCAGGTCGCCGCCCGCGACCACTTGGGCCAGCCCGGTACGGTCCCTGACGACGAGGAAGGACACGGATTTGAGTTGCCGGCGGCGATGGACCCAACCGGCGATCGTCACTCGTTGCCCGGCGTGCTCAGCGAGCTCCGCCGACATGACACGAGAGATCATCACAGCTCCTCACGAGGAATTGCATGACCCCTTGGGAGTGCGGGGGAGAAGGGAGCTCCCGGTGCCACCGCACTTTCGCCGCCCCGCCGAGCGGGACGGCCTCCACGACCCTGTGACGGGGGTCAGACCGGCGGGGCATTTCCTCCCCGCACTCAGGAGTGTCTTCACCAGCGGGCGCGGGGCCGCCTTCGCAGCTTCCGGCGGCTCTCTGGACCCGGCGCGGACCCTGGCTACTCGTCTCCGTCGACGTGTTGCCGCAGATCTTAACCGGCGAGCCGCGCCGCGGGCAAAGCGAATGCCCGCGACCCGGCGCCTGAAAGCTACTTCTTCTCGCCGCTCTTGCGCTTCTCGCGGATCTTCATGGTGACCTCGATCGGCGAGCCGGCGAAGCCGAACTCCTCGCGGACGCGGCGTTCGATGAAGCGCCGGTAGGTGTCCTCCAGCCAGCCGGAGGTGAACAGGACGAACTTGGGCGGTTCGACCGACGCCTGCGTGGCGAACAGGATCTTCGGCTGCTTGCCGCCGCGCACCGGCGGCGGGGTCTGCTGCACCAGCTCGGTGAGGAACGCGTTGAGCCTGGCCGTCGGCACCCGGGTGGACCAGGAGTCGAGCGCCTTCTCCAGCGCGGGCACCAGGCGGTCCATGTGGCGGCCGGTCTTGGCGGAGATGTTGACCCGCAGCGCCCACGGGGTGCGGACGAGCTGGCGGTCGATCTCCTTCTCCAGGTAGTAGCGCCGGTCTTCGTCGACCAGGTCCCACTTGTTGAAGGCCACCACCATGGCCCGGCCCGACTCGATGACCAGGCCGATGATGCGCAGGTCCTGCTCGGTGAGCGGCTCGCTGGCGTCGATGAGCACGATCGCCACCTCCGAGCGCTCAAGCGCGGCCCTGGTGCGCATGGCGGCGTAGAAGTCGGCGCCCTGCAGCTCGCGGTCGCGCCGCCGGATGCCGGCGGTGTCGACGAAGCGCCAGGTGCGCCCGCCCAGCTCGATCAGCTCGTCGACCGGGTCGCGGGTGGTGCCCGCCATCGGGTCGACCAGCACGCGCTCCTCGCCGGCCAGCTTGTTGAGCAGGGACGACTTGCCCACGTTCGGCTTGCCGAGCAGCGCCACCCGGGCCGGGCCGCGTTCGGTGCCGAAGGTGAGCTGCGGGGTCTCGGGCAACGCGTCGAGCATCACGTCGAGCAGGTCGCCGCTGGAGCGGCCGTGCAGGGCCGAGACCGGGTACGGCTCGCCCAGGCCGAGCGCCCACAGCGCGGCGGCCTCCAGTTCGAGCTGCTGGTTGTCGACCTTGTTCGCGGCCAGGATGACCGGCTTGCCCGACTGGCGCAGCACCGAGCCGACGATCTCGTCGGCGTCGGTGGCGCCCACGGTCGCGTCGACCACGAACACGATCACGTCGGCCAGCTCGACGGCGACCTGGGCCTGCTCGGCGATGCGCAGGTTCATGCCGGTGGCGTCGGGGTCCCAGCCGCCGGTGTCGACCACCGTGAAGCGGCGGCCGCGCCAGTTGGCGTCGTAGGTGACGCGGTCGCGGGTGACGCCAGGCACGTCTTCGACGACCGCCTCGCGGCGGCCGATGATGCGGTTGACCAGCGTGGACTTGCCCACGTTGGGGCGGCCCACGATGGCCACGACCGGCAGGGGGCCGCTGTGGGCCTGCTCGTCGTCGGATACTTCGAGATCGTCGAGCTCAGCCTCGACCCAATCCCCCGTTGACACGATTTTTCATCCTTAAGTGAGTACCGCACCCGTTGTCAGGTGCGCTCCTTGACCAGCCTCAGCACCTCGGCGATGACCTCTTCGAGGGTCAGCGGCGTGGTGTCGAGCTCGACGGCGCCAGCCGCCATCGAGAGTGGGTCGGTCTTACGCGTTGAGTCAAGGGTGTCACGCCGGGCCATGGCGGCCTGCTGCGCCTCCACCGTGGAGCCCGCGACCTCGGCGCTGCGCCGCATGGCGCGGGCCTCGGCGCTGGCCGTCAGGTAGACCTTGACGGGGGCCGTCGGCCAGACCACGGTGCCGATGTCGCGGCCTTCGACCACGATGTCACCGGCGCCGATGATCTCCCGCTGCAGCCCCACGAGCCGCATGCGCACCTCCGGCACCGCCGCGACGGCGGAGACGGCCCCGGTGACCTCGGACTGCCTGATCGGCCCCGCCACGTCGACGCCGTCGACGCGGATGGCCGGCGCGGCCGGGTCGGTGCCCGACTCGATGCCGGGCTCGCCGCACCTGGCCGCGATCGCGACGGGATCGGCCAGATCGACGCCCTGATCGAGCATCCACCAGGTCATCGCCCGGTACATCGCCCCGGTGTCCAGGTAACGCAGGCCCAGCGCCTGGGCGACCCCGCGCGAGACGCTCGACTTACCCGACCCCGAAGGGCCGTCCATGGCGACGACCAGACCGGTCACGGCCTCTCCCTCTGCACGTTTGCTCAACCTGAAGAGGCTACCGCCTTCCGGGGGTCCGGCCGACCGGAAGGCGGCAAGGCGCGCGCCGGGCACGCGTGGCAGGATGCTCCTATGGATGTCAAGCGGAGCGTTCTTGATCCTTTGATGTGATGAGTCCGTAGAGTTCGCGGGCGACGTAGCGCTTGAGGCAGCGGATGATCTCTTTCTTGGACAGGCCGTCTTGGGTGC
>NZ_JABCPZ010000400.1 GCF_013283785.1 Nonomuraea antri | reverse complement strand
GGTGTGGGTTGGGGAGACGAGCTGCTTGGGGGATTTGGGGTGGTCGACCTACGATGTCCTCCGTGCCGATCGTCGCCTCGTCCGGGGCACCCGCAGATTCCTCGTTGGACCGCTCCGGTCCGGGTTCCGTCTTTCCCGCGTACTTGGGTGAGCGCGTCCGATGACGGTGGCGGTTCAGGTACTCGGCACCACCAGGGCGCAGGTGAACGGTGAGGCGGTTCAGCTCGGCGGGCCGCGGCAGCGGGCCGTCCTGGCCAGGCTGGTGGCCGCGGGCGGTGACGTGGTGCCCGTCGATCGGCTGATCGACGACCTGTGGCGGGGTGAGCCGCCCGCTTCGGCGCTCACCTCGTTGCAGACCTACGTCGCGCACCTGCGCCGGGCGCTCGAGCCCGACCGGGTGCCGCGGGCGAAGGCTCGCGTACTGGTCAGTTCCGCTCCGGGGTACGCCGTGCAGCTCGACGAGGGCGCGGTGGACGCGTGGCTGTTCGCGCGGCTCGTCCGGGAGGCGCGGGAACGCAGCACCGGCGAACCGGCGCAGGCGCGGTCGCTGCTCGGGCGGGCGCTGGATCTGTGGCGCGGCGGAGCGTTCGCCGAGGTCGCGGACGAGGAGTGGGTCGCGGCGGAGGCAGCCAGGCTGGAGGAGCTGCGGCTGGGTGCCGACGAACTCCTCGTGGCGATGATGCTCAAGTCCGGCCCGGCGGGTGACGCCGTTCCGGCGGCCGAGGTGCTGACGCGGCGTCAGCCGTTACGCGAGGAGGGGTGGCGGCTGCTCGCGCTGGCCCTGTGGGGCAGCGACCGGCAGGCCGACGCCCTCGCCGCGCTGCGTCGCGCCCGCCGTACGCTCGCCGACGAGCTCGGGCTCGATCCCGGTCCTGCCTTGGTGGAGCTGGAGGAGGCGGTGCTGGGGCAGCGGATGGAGGTGTTGCACGCGTCCACGGTTCGTCCGGGTGCGTGGGCCGCTTCCCCGGTGGGCGCGCATCCCGGGCGAATTGTCCCCTTCGCCGCGTTTGAGTCCCCCGCCACCGCTGCCCTCGACCTCTCCACCACTGCAACTGCGCTCGACGCCCGGCTGCTCCCGAGCTCGGGGCCCGCACCGCTCGCAAGCTCGGGGCCCGCACCGCTCCTCGCCACCTCCGGGTCCGCGCCGCTCGTGAGCGCCGAGCTCGGGCCCCTGACCCCCACCGGGCCTGCGAGCCCGGCCGTCGGGGCCGCGGCCCTCGCCGCCGGATCGACCACCCGGTACGACGGCGTGGTGAAGGCCGCAGGTGCGGTCGGTCGTGACGACGAGCTGGAGCTCGTGCTCGGCCGCCTCATCGCCGCCCGTTCGGGAACCGGCGCGCTGCTCCTGGTCACCGGCGAGGCCGGCATCGGCAAAAGCCGCATTCTCGCCGAGGCCGCCGGCCGCGCCCGCGCCATGGGGATGGAGGTGCTGCGCGGCAGGTCCGTGCAGCGGGGCGGGCCGTACCGGCCGGTGGTGGAGGCGCTGATGCCCGCCGCGCCGCCGGTGCTCGCGCACGATTCCAGGCTCGCGCCGTATCACTCGATACTCGGCCGGCTGCTGCCGGGCTGGCCGGCCGTGGACGGGTCCGAGCGTACGCTGGTCGACCCGGTGGTGCTGCTCGGCGAGGCGGTGCTCGAACTGTTGCGGGTGATCTGCGGGTCGCGCGGCCTGGTCGTGACGCTGGACGATCTGCAGTGGGCCGATCCGGACAGCTCGGCGCTCCTGGGTTACCTGGCCGGGCGGCTTGCGACGTCCCCGATCCTGCTGGTCTGCGCGGCGCGGGACGACGAGCCGGCCGGGGCCGCGCCCGCCGAGCTGCGGCGGCACGCCTCGGTGGTGCTCGACCTGCCCCGCCTGACGTCGGCGCAGGTGGCCGCGCTGGTCAAGGCACGGGCGGCGGAGCTCGGCGCGGAGTCGGCCGAGCTGGTGGTCCGGCTGTCGGACGGGCTTCCGCTGCTCGTCGAGGAGCTGGTGGAGGCGGTACGCGGCCCTGGCGGCGGCCCGGGGGTGCCGGCCACCGTCGCCGAGCTGTCCTACCGGCGGATGGACTCGCTCCCCCGTCCGACGCGGGAGATCCTGCAGATGGCCGCGATCCTCGGCGGCGATCTCGACTGGCGGCTGCTGCCCGCGGTCAGCGGACACGGCGAGGACGAGGTCGCCGAGGCGTTGCGTGCGGCGGTGGACGCGTCCCTGCTGGTGATCGATCCGCAGGCGAGGGGCGGTCTGCGCGGGCGGCACGCGCTGACCAGGGACGCGGTGCTGGCGCGGCTGCTCGCGCCCGAGCGGGCGCTGCTGTCGAGGCGGGCGGCGGCGGCGCTGGACGTCGGCGAGTTGTCGGGCGACCGGCTGTCGCTCGCCGCCGAGCTGTACGCGCAGGCCGGTCAGGGCGCGGACGCCGCCCGCCTGCTGCTGCTGGTCGCCAGGGCCGCGGTGGACGCCGGCGCGCTGGGAACCGCCGAGGACACCCTGCGCCGGGCCGCCGAACTGGCGCCGGCGGACCTCGACCTGGCGGTCGAACGGGTGCGGGTGCTCGGGCTCACCGGGCAGGTGGACGAGGCCACCGCCATCGGCACCGGGATCCTGGACCGGGTACGTGACAGGCGGCTGCTGCTGTTGTGCCTGCATCTGGCCCGCGCCGCCATCGCCGCCGACCGCTGGGCCGACGCCAAGCGGTTCCTGTCGCCGGTGGCCGACACCCGGGACGCCAGGGTCGACGCATTGCGTGCGCACGTCGCGCTGGGCGAGCAGAACGTCGTCGAGGCGATCGGCTTCGCGCGGGCGGCCGTGGCGGAGGGCGAGCGTACCGGCCGGCCGGAGGCCGTGTGCGAGGCGCTGGAGATCGTCGGACGGGGGCTGCGGCGCAGCGATCCCGCGGCTTCCGAGGAGGCGTTCACCGAGGCGTGGCGGCTGGCCGACCGGCAGGGGATGACGGTGTGGCGGATCCGCGCGCTGTCGGAGCTGGGCGCCAACGACATGCTGCGCTCGGGCCGGCTCGACCGGCTGCGTGAGGCGCAGCAGCGGGCCGAGGAGGCCGGGATGCCGGCCCGGGCCGCGGTCCTGGACGTGCAGATCAGCGCGTGCGTCTCGACCAGGGACGGCTACGCCGCGAACCTGCCGTGGACCGAGCGCGCGATGGAGCGCGCCGACCGGCTCCGGCTGCCGTCGGTCGGCGCGCTGGCCCGCAGGTTCGCGGCGCTCGGCCACCTGCTCGCGGGCGCGGGCGACCGGGTGGAGCCGCTGCTCGCCGAGGCGAGCGCGCTCGTGCCCGACTCGATGGACATCGGGGTGTGGGGCGACGACGTGCGGGGCTGCGCCGCGTGGCTCGACGGCGACGCGGCCGGCGCGGTGGCGCTGCTCGATCGCGGGCTGGCGCCGCGCCGGGGCAATCCCGTCGCTCCGGCCACGCCGTTCTGGGGGTTCTGGGCGTTGCTGCGGATGGCGGTGGACCCGTCGGACGACAGCGGGCGCGAGGTGCTGCGCGCGGCGGACGTCGGCGTGCACGCGGGGAACGAGGGCGCGCTGCACTACGCGGACGCGGTGGCGGCGGCCAGGGCCGGGGACCTGGAGCGGGCCGGGCGGCTGTTCGCGGCGGGGGACGAGGCGCTGGCCGGGCATCCGTACTGGCGGCACGTCCTGCGCCTGGTGCTGGCGGAGTCGGCCGCGGCGGAGGGCTTCGGCGACCCGCGGGCCTGGCTGCGTGCCGCGCTGGCCCACCTGGACGGCTCGGGCGAGGTACGCCTGCTGCGGATGTGCCGCGAGCTGATGCGCAGGCTGGGCCATCCGGTGCCGCGTGCCCGTGGCGACGCCGCGCAGGTGCCGGCCGGGCTGCGCGAGCTGGGCGTGACGCGGCGCGAGCTGGAGGTGCTCGAACTGGTCGAGCGTGGGCTGAGCAACCCGGAGATCGCCACGCAGCTCTACCTGTCCACCCGGACGGTGGAGACGCACGTGGCCAGCCTGCTGGCGAAGACCGGCGCGCCGAGCCGATCGGCGTTGCGCACGGGACTCGGGGCGAGCGCGGATCGAGTCCGGCGATCTCCATAGGACGAGCCGTGGGCGGTCTCCGTAGTACGGGCCGCTGATCGGGGCCGGCAATCTCCGTAGTGCGCGGGCCTTGACCCGGTAGCGGTCACGGATCCCCCGCGGCCCGGATCCGAACAGCATGGACGCCATGAATCCTGTTCTCGATCGCGCCGATTCGGCGCTGTCCGTCGTCCGTGCCGGTGAGCCCGGCTACGACGAGGCCCGCCTCGCCTGGAACCTCGCCGTCGACCAGCGGCCCGCGGCGGTCGCGACCCCGCGCGACGCCCAGGAGGTGGCCGCGGCGGTGACCTGGGCCGCCCAGGCGGGGCTGCGGGTCGCCGTGCAGGGCACCGGCCACAACGCCGCGCCGCTCGGCTCGCTGGCGGACGCCCTGCTCCTCCGCACGAGCCTGATGCGCGAGGTCACGATCTCCCCCGCCGCCCGTCTCGCCCGGGTGTCCGCCGGGGCCGTGTGGTCCGACGTGGTCGCGCCAGCGGCCGCGCACGGCCTCATCCCGCTCGCCGGTTCCGCGCACGACGTGGGCGTGGCCGGCTACACGCTGGGCGGCGGCATCAGCTGGCTGGCCCGCCGTTACGGGCTGGCCGCCGACTCGGTGGTGGCCGCCGAGGTCGTCACCGCGGACGGCAGGCAGCGCCGCGTGGACGCCACGCACGAGCCCGAGCTGTTCTGGGCGCTGCGCGGGGGCGGCGGCGATTTCGCCGCCGTCACGTCGCTCGACATCAGGCTCTACCCGGCCGGCCAGATCACCGCGGGCGCCCTGTTCTTCCCGCTGGAACGTGCCGGGCAGGTGCTGGACGCCTGGAGCGCGTGGGTGCCCGGCACGCCGGACGAGCTGACCTCGTGCGGACGCCTGCTGCGTTTCCCGCCGCTGCCCGAACTGCCGGAACCGCTGCGCGGCGGCTCCTTCTGTGTCATCGAGCTGGTGCACCTGGGCTCGCCGGAGTCGACCGGCGAGCTGATCGCGCCGCTGCGCGCGCTCGGCCCGATCAACGACACCGTGGCCCCCGCCACCCCGATGGACGTGCTCGCCCTGCACCTGGACCCGCCCGGTCCCGTGCCCGCGTACGGTGACGGGATGTCGCTGGCCCACCT